>CAUUZR010000009.1:0-23358 GCA_963549685.1 uncultured Candidatus Saccharibacteria bacterium
GTATCAAAGTATTAAGGCTCTACAAAAATATAAACTGACGATGATATTGCACAATTAAATTGTTAAAGATCTTAGACTGGTCAGTTAGAGATACGCTCCACATCACAAATTGTAATTGTCGCTTTACTCGCACATCAGCGACCAGACTGATAACCATCTTACCTGATATTTATCGTCAGGTCAACACTTTTTTATTAAAATGTTGTTGCGAAAAATACAACACTAGCCACCACAGCCCCAACTAAAGCCCCCGCCACTACTTCCAGTGGAGTGTGCCCATGCGCCACCCTCACCTTAGCGATATGACTTTTCTGCTCCTTGATAAGAGAATTTATCGTATCTCCCTGTACACCTGAAGAATATCGAACTTTCATCGCATCATACATCACAATAACAGCAAGAATTCCGCTTATCGCAAAAGTTGTCGTATCAAAACCTTCCATTAGACCGATTGACATCGACAACGCCACCACTGTTGCCGAATGTCCACTCGGCATACCACCAGATAGAAATAGCGCTGATTCACCGTCACGAAATACTCGTTTATTATAGCCCAATAGATTTAATAATCTTTTGGTTGATTGAGCCAAAAGCCATGCTGAAGCTGCTACTAATAGATATTTCATTTTTTGTTCTCACTATCTTGTCGTTCCTCCATCAAGCCAATTGAAGAAACCGCATCACCATCAGTCAATCGCATAATCGTAACACCTTGAGTAGTACGCCCCAAAAGCTTAATGTCGTCCAAACTCAGCCGAATAGTTTGACCGTTCTGAGACACTAATAACGCCTCACTCACGCCCGGACTAATCGTATGAACAGAGATTATAGGACCAGTCTTCGCCGTCACAACTGCCGCTTTAATACCAACTCCGCCCCGCTTATGACTTGGGAAGTTAGCAACTTTCGTTCTCTTGCCAAAACCTTTTTCACTAACCACCAAAAGAGTCTGGTTGTCGTTAGTTACCACATCCATTCCGACAACTGTGTCATTTGGACGCAATCTTACACCACGCACACCCCGAGCCGAGCGACCCATTGGTCGACAATCCTTTTCGTTAAAGCGAATCGCCTGTCCAGCTGATGTAGAGATAATCATATCATTACTACCATCAGTCTTAGCCACCCAGCGCAACTCATCGCCCTCATCAAGTTTTATAGCAATTAGACCACTTGAACGAACATTTGCATAATCTTTCAAAGGTGTCTTTTTGACAGTACCCTTCTTGGTTGTCATAAACAAATATCCACTATCATCGGCGTCTTTTTCGTGCTTGATAATAGCTGTAATTTTCTCTTCTGGCTGTAATTGTAATAAATTAACCGCAGCCACACCTTTGGCAGTCAAGCTGGCAGCCGGTACTTCATAAGCCTTCAAACGGAATACACGCCCCTTATTAGTAAAGAATGCTAGATAGTCGTGAGAATTCGCCTGAATCACTTGGTCAATAATATCCTCTTCTTTAGTGGTCATACCACGCTTACCTTTTCCGCCACGATTTTGACGGCGATAATCACTGACCAGAGTTCGCTTAATATAATTCTCGCTTGTCAAAAGAATAACTGATTCTTCTTCTGGAATTAGTTCCTCATCTGAGAACTTACCTAATTCATGATTAATAATCTTACTGCGCCGCTCATCACCATATTTGTCTTTCATGGCTAACAACTCAGTCTTCACCACATTGAGGATTTCCTGTTCACTTGCCAAAATTGCTTCAAGTTTAGCAATCAATTCATGTAACTGCTTCAATTCCTCTTCAATTTTACTACGCTCAAGCCCCTGCAAACGTCGTAATTGCATTGCTAAGATTGCTGCCGCTTGAATCTCGGAAAGTCCAAAGCGATCCATCAATCGTTTATCAGCGTCATCATAGCTTTCACGAATGGTTTTTATAACCTCATCTATGTTATCTAAGGCAATCTTCAAACCTTCAAGAATATGAGCTCGCTCTTTAGCCTTACGCAGCTCAAACTCAGTCCTACGACGAATCACCCCTTGACGATGCTTAATAAACTCCGCCAAAATCTCTTTGAGACCCATCACCTTAGGCTGGATACCATTAACCAAGGCCAAGACGTTATAGTGGAATGATGTTTGTAGCCCAGTTAATTTATATAGCTGATTAAGAATCTTCTTTGGATAAGCATCCTTCTTTAACTCAACAACAACCCTAACCTTACCACGGGCACTTTCGTCTCGGGCATCAGCGATGTGGGTTATTTTCTTCGCCAAAACCAATTCCCGGACCTTATCGACAAAACCCTCCTTACTCATGCCATAAGGTACTTCGGTGATAATAATACTGTAACGACCATTTTTACGCTCTTCAATAGTCGCCACCGCCCTAATCGTTACTGATCCACGGCCAGTCTCATAGGCTTGTCGCATTGGCGCACCACCATATACCTCTGCACCCGTTGGAAAATCAGGCCCCTTAATGTGAGTTAGGAGTTCGTCGAGTGTAATCTCAGGATTATCTATCTGTGCCACCGTAGCATCAACGACCTCACTGAGGTTATGCGGTGGAATATTTGTCGCCATACCGACAGCAATACCCATCTGTCCATTCAGTAGAATATTCGGCACAGCAGACGGCAAAACCACTGGCTCCTTCTCCGTTCCGTCAAAGTTATCACGAAAATCAACCGTCTCTTTATCAATATCAGCCAGCAACTCACCACCAACTTTATCCATTCGCGCCTCAGTATAACGAGAGGCGGCCGGCTCGTCTCCGTCCATAGAGCCAAAATTACCCTGACCTTCAACCAGTGTATAGCGCATTTTCCATGGCTGAGCCAAGTTCACCATAGCGTCATAAATCGATGAATCGCCGTGCGGGTGATAATTACCCATAACTTCACCGACAATCTTCGCCGATTTCACGGTAGCGTGAGGAGCGCGCCAGCCATTTTTATTCATTGCATAAAGAATACGACGATTAACTGGCTTCAGTCCGTCACGAACATCTGGCAAGGCACGATCAATGATAACCGACATGGAGTACTTTAAGAAAGAGTCCTCCATGACACTTTCAACTGTCGACTTCTCAATACCGCGCACTTCTGGCTCTTCGTTCATAATTTCTGGTTCTACTATGTTTTTGCTATCGTTATCCGCCATATCTCCTCCTTAAAAGTCCAAATCTTCCACGTTAACCTTAGCGGCATTTGTTTGAATAAAATTTTTCCTCAATTCTACACTGTCACCCATCAGCTTTGTGAATATTGCATCGGCCCGCTCTGCATCCTCAATATTCACCTTAACAAGTGTTCGATTTTCTGGATTCATCGTCGTTTCCCAGAGCTGAGCGGCATCCATCTCACCCAGACCTTTGAAACGTTGTTGCGCTGTAAATCCAGCTTGCTTAAATCTTTCAGCCGACTCGTCTATCTTAATACCAGAAGCTCGACGCTCCTCAATTCTCTGGCTCAGCGTCTGCTCCAGTGCCGCCTCATCATAAACATATTCAATTTTACGATTACTGCCTGTACCTTTAATCAAGCCAAACAGTGGTGGCTTAGCTAAATAAACATGTCCAGCTTCAATCACCTCTGACATATAGCGGAAGAAAAATGTCATAAGAAGAGTTGAGATGTGTGCACCATCAACGTCGGCATCTGTCATAAAGATTATCTTGTCGTAGCGTAGGCCATTAATATCAAACTGATCACCGATACCTACACCCATCGCCTTAATCAAGGAGACAATTTCAGCATTGGCAAACATTTTATCAAGCCGTGCACGCTCAGTATTTAACACCTTGCCGCGCAGAGGAAGAATAGCTTGAATAGTTGAATCACGACCATCCTTAGCCGAACCAGCTGCCGAATTACCCTCAACAATAAACAATTCACAATCTTTTCGATTCCGTGATGAGCAGTCAGTTAGCTTAGATGGCAAGTTCAGACCCTCGAAAGCCCCTTTGCGAATCACGTTATCTCGAGCCGCTCTGGCTGCCTTGCGCGCTCGAGCCGCCAGAAGTGCCTTACCGACAATTTTCTTAGCTACACTAGGATTTTCCTCAAGGTAATAAGCAAAGTACTCGTTCATTACCTGCTCAACATAACGACGCATTTCTGGATTACCCAGCTTATTCTTAGTCTGACCCTCAAACTGTGGATCTGGTAATTTAACTAATATAATTGCTGTCAATCCCTCACGAATATCATCACCATTAAGATTGTCTTCTTTTTCTTTCAATAGGTTATTTTTACGTGCGTAATCGTTAATTACTCGTGTCAACGCCGAGCGAAATCCAACCAAATGTGTACCACCATCAGGTGTCAAAACGTTATTAGCGAACGGCTTAACCGTCTCAATATAACTATCATTATATTGAATTGCTACCTCAACCATGCAATCTTCAACTTGTCGTTCAACATAAAACGGAGTTTCGGATAAAACTTCCTTACCTACATTCAAATGCTTCACGTAACTTTGAATACCACCCTCAAAATAAAATGCTTGTCTCTCGCCAGTCCGCTCGTCTGTAACAGTTGTATAAGCTCCTTTGGTTAGATACGCCTGGTGTCGCAAGTAGTTTACTACCCATTTATAATCAAAATCTACCGTCTCCTTAAAGATAGTTGGATCTGGATAGAAAGTGATACTTGTGCCTTGTGGTCGATCAGTTTTACCAACTTTCTGCAACGATTCAACAATCACACCACGAGCAAACACCACCCGATATAACTGTCCGCCACGAACCACCTCAGCAACCATCTTATCTGATAAAGCGTTCACCACGCTAGAACCAACACCGTGCAAACCAGAAGAAACTTTATAGCCACCACCACCAAACTTACCACCAGCGTGCAATACCGTTAGCACAGTCTCCAGAGTTGATAAGCCAGTTTTTGGATGTCTATCAATAGGGATACCACGCCCGTCATCAGTCACCCTAACGCCGCCATCGGCTAAAAGTACTACATCAACTCGTGATGCATATCCTGCGATAACTTCGTCAATTGAGTTATCAGCAATCTCTTTTATCAGATGGTGAACACCGTCATATCCGGTTGACCCAATATACATACCAGGACGCTTACGAACTGGCTCCAGCCCTTCCAACACCTGAATTTGCGACCCGTCATAAGATTGTCCTTTTGTTTGTTTAGTCATACTTCCCTCACTATTTCTGGATTATCAGAACTTTTCAACTCTATTATTATACATCAAAATATATACACTCTCAAGTGCTTACTTAAACTAAAGCATTATGCTATCATTTATTTAGTATATTTTAATAAATCAACTAATAAATCCTACATGTTTAAGAAAATAGTTTCCCAGATACCATATAGCCCATCAGTTGTCCGATCATTGGGCGCCTATGCCAAGCGACTACGAAGAGAAGAGTTCAGTCGGCGCATTGGACTATTTTTAACCATCATCGCTCTAGCTATTCAGCTTTTTATCGTTTTTTCACCGCCAGAATCCGCTAATGCAAATAAATTATCTCACCAGAATGAGCAGTCCCTACTTTTACAAAGTAATTCTGCCGTCAACATTTCACAAGACAACGTGGATGCAACTTCAGTGATAGCTCAGGCTGGAGATAAAATAGTCTATACATTAACGGCTGAGAATACTAATCAAGAAGATACCAGCTCTGTATTTAAAATTAACCTGGATGACATCTTAGAATACGCCAATATACTTGATGTATCAGAAGGTCATTTACAAATGGACACCAACAAGCCAAACTCTGGCACGCTTTATTGGGATACAATGGACCTCAAGCCAGGTGAAAAAGTCAGTCATTCATTTGCTATTCAAATTAAAAATATAATACCAGCAATGGCAAGGAGTAGCGAGAATAAAACGTCTTATGACTGCAAGATTGACAACACCTTTGGTAATACCACCTCAATCGCCGTACATTGCCCGACGCCAAAGATAATCGAACAGATTATTTCTAATCTTCCCAAAATCGGAACTAGTTATAACCTATTATTTGCTGTCATTTTACTGACACTTACAGTATTTTTCTATTTAAGAACCCGTCAACTAGAAAAAGAAGTTAGAGTTATCAGGCATAAAATGTCTGCCGGGAGCTTATAAGGAGTTATATGAAACAGCCACAAAGAACCACAGAGTTAACTCAATCAGGTGTTAACAATGAACACGAAAATCGCCTTACCAAATCTGACATAGCTAAATCTTATAAAAAAACTATGTCGGAAATGCGAAGTCACTTATCTACCCCATCAAAAATATTTAGCAAAATTATTCACGCCCCTGTTATAGAGCCTCTTAGCAATTTAATTAGCAGCACAATATTCAGGCCACAACTAATAATAGCTGGAGCAGTTGGCGCTATCAGTTCTATCATTGTCTACCTGACCGCTAAAAAATATGGCTATCTAATGGCTGGGTCAGAAACAATCTTGTTATTTGCTATCGGATGGACTATTGGGGTGTTGCTGGAGTATATAAGAGCTGGATTTTTCTCCAAATCCAAATAGATCTTACCTTAAACTAATCTGCACTTCTTCTGACTGCGATTCTGAATTCCTCAGGTCTAATCTATTGCTATTGACGGGTGTTGGCTGAACTTCAGAAATCCTAGTTGAAGCAGGTTGCAGAGGCTGAACCTGCGATGGCTGAGAAGCGGTCGGTTGGCTAGGTGCGTTTTGACCAATCTTTGAATTCTGACTTAACGCCATATCATTGCGCTGACCATCGACGCCACCAGTAGATACCGCTGGTTGTCGAGCTGGCTGAGATACGGTAGTCGACTTACCACCACCCAATTGCTGACGTTTTGCCAACCAGTCGTCCAAAAATGACGATTTATTACGTGCGCCAGCACTGGGTGATTTTCCCATGTTGCCTGGACCAGCAACTGCCGTCCGATCAACCTTCCTAATTCTATCGAAAATCTCTTTCTCAACCACCGCTCTAGGTCGTCCATATTTTGTTGCCGACAATCGGACTAGGGCGTCACGCAACTGACTATTAACCTCTCCCATCGGCGGAATCCAGTTCATACTAAACGGTGCAGACGGCACATTATTGATCATAACTGAAGCAATTGACTGGAAATTGGGTAGTTTTGATAGATCGTCAATATCAAAAACTGGTTGAAATTTTTTGACCATCAATTCGGCATCGGTTACACCAATACGTCCAGAGATCACCGTACCAACGTTACCAATAATCGCTTCTCTGATCTTATCCGTCAACTGCGTCATAAATTGGTTACCCATAATCAAGCTGAGGCGATATTTTCGTGCCTCCGACATAATTGACTCAAAACTATCGGTCGCAAAGTTTTGGAACTCATCAACATACAGAGAAAAGTCAACGCGCTGATCCTCATCAATATTAGCGCGCGCCATTGCTGCTGCCTGAAATTTCATCACAAAAATAATACCCAATAGCTTCGAGTTCAACTCGCCCATTTTACCTTTTGATAAATTGACTAAGAGAATTTTACGATTATCCATAATTTCTCGTAAGTTAAAACCAGATTTTGTTTGCCCAATGATATTCCGCATGGCATCATTAGAAATAAATGGACCGAATTTGGATACAACCCAAGAAATAACTTCACCGGCTTCATTTGATCGTTGGGATGCCGGGAACTCTTTAGTCCAAAAATCTATTACCTGAGGATCTTTGACATATTTCAGTTTGGACTTCACAAATTCTGGATCAATCAAACATTTTGGCACATCAATAAAAGTACCCCCTTCTGGGTCAGACATTAGCAGTAAAGCGCAGTTGCGAAAAATATGCTCCATGCGTGGCCCCACAATTCCAGTATGTCCTGGGTCGTACAGACTATACAACATATTAATTGCCTCTTGAACCAAAAAATCTTTTTGATCCGGAGTTTCAAATTCAAACATATTCATACCCACCGGATTAGTCATATCTGATGGATTAAAATAAATAATATCTTCAACACGCTCTTTTGGCACCTTACCCATCAATGATTCCACCAGATCACCGTGTGGATCAATAAAGGCAAAACCCCGCCCCTCCATCATATCCTGATAGGCCATATTTTCTTGTAACACCGACTTACCAACACCGGTTTGACCTATTATATAAACGTGACGACGACGATCTTTAGTGCCGATACGAATAGGTTTTTTAACACCTCTAAATTCATTGTATCCTATCAACACGCCCTCATTCATAATATCGGTTGGGCCATCAACCTGTTTAGACATTTGCCGCTTAACCTGGGAGGTCGGAATAGCTCCTGCACCTGGTAGATGAAAAAGTGTTGCCATTTCTACACTGTTGAGAATATTACTACGAATTTCTTGAGGAAAGAATCTCATTATATATGATGTTGTCATTTCCTCAACATCTTTAGTAAGCGTAAATTGAAAGCCGTTATTGCGCGGTGAATCAAAGAGAGCAAAAGCCGCAATAATATTTTTTAACAACACCTGCGATCGAGCCGCTGTGTTTGACGAGATCACAACACGAATCAGCACTTCATAGGCTGGATATCTTGTTTTTTCAGATATAGCGTCCACTTCAGCCTGCTCGAGAGATGTTAATTGCTTATCTTCTGGATTATCAGTTTTATCTTTCCCGTTAAACTCTGGTGGTTTCCAGAGCGCCTCCATAATATCACTAACCGCACCCAAACCAGATGTTTTCTTACCCTTATTCTTTTTCATTTTCTCAATGTGCGATTCTGACGAACGTGCCCAGCCATCATACGCTGGCCGAATCAGAAACTGCACGCCAATACCATCATCTTTGGTAGCAGATGATAAGGCATTTAACAAAGCCCGAGATGCATCACGCTTAGACTCTTGAAATGTAGCGATTGGATAAACGAAAGATTTTTTTAAATTAAACTCTCCACCAATAGTCCCACTCAGTTTGCCGACTTGACTAAATAAGTTAAAACCCTCCACCTCTTCCAACGTAGCTGAGGGGTAAGCCGAAGCGACAGCTTGACGAATAACATCAACTAAAACTAAAGGCACAACCGTGTAATAATGCACCAAACCGCCGTATGCAACAATTTCAAAAGACATATGCTTCTGTCCATAGACAGCACTTTTAAAACCCTTGGTAGCTGTACTGGAGATAATGTTATACATCACCTGAGCTTGCGATAACAGCTCTTCTGTCACATCTCTCTCATCACGGCTTGACTTATCTATATCTTCACTACTTGGTGGCAAGTGAATCAGCAATGGAACCATTTTTAAGCCACGCTCATAATTTTTTGCCTCACGTAGTAATTTACGATATTGAAAAAAAACCACCACAATACTTATCGTCAATATAATGACAATAAGCACCCCAGTTATAAGTAGCCCACTCCCGTCCATCCTATTCAGATCCGCTCTGTCCTAAAATCTTGTTATACCTTTTTTTCAGATAATCAGCCTGAAGCTGTACAATCACTTGGCTTTTTTTGTATGGATCATCTTTTGTAAGCGCAATTATTTTCTTAACTTTATCAACCCATTCTTTTTCTATCAAATCATCGTCAGCCGCTAGTTGTGGAGTGCTATTATCAGTAACTATCGAATTAGTCGTCGCCGTGTCGTCAGCAATTGACACACTTCCGCTTACAGGTAGGGCTATCGATGCAGCTTGATTAGCCTGCTCGCCAGCCTGAGGAGTGGGTTGCTGGTCTATTAATCCAGACAAAGACTCGTAACTTTTATCAGCCTCCACACCATACTCAACATTAACCCCCTGTTGAGGAATTTCTGTATTAGAATTTACTCTTGGAAGTTCTGGATTCATATGGTTAATATTATATCACAAACACCTTGAAAAGCTTACGATTTTAATATCTTTTATATACAAAAAAACAAGCAATAACTTCAAACAATGTTAATAAAGTTACTTCAAATACACCCACTGAACCCATAGACTGTATTCCGATATAGATAACCGGAAAAAGAGCTAAAACTGTTGCGTAATAATACAGTTTAGCTCCCCCGATGCTTTCTATCGCCACCTTTCTGGCTGGCGAAATTTTTAGTCGAATTATAATTTGCCTTAAGAAAAATAACAAAATATAAAATAAGCCCATAAAAAAACTATATGCGCTTATAAAAAATACTAAAATACCGAGCGGACCGATAGCCGATGGTGTTGTTATATTCACAATCACTGCGATAACAATCACTGACAACATCAATATACCAGCTGCAACTTTTACACCCATATTCACATCATATCATGATAAGGGAGCCTGAGCGATAATTTTGCAAAGAAAGCTACTAGCCATCGTCTCAAAAAAATAACTATTAGACGTGGGAGCTGTTCGATCAACAACTACCGCTCGAGGCGATTTGACCGCTCCGAATTTCGGAGCATGTCCTTGCGTATTTCCTCACTACGCATCCAGTAGTCTCACTATCATTTCCTATGACAAGGATTAACTGGATGCGTAAGGTACTCTACGCGCGCTTCGACACTTTTTTTATGATTTTGCGAAACATCATAAAATTCAGTGGAGCATCGGCTACACCACATAATTCTAAAACTCAACACCTTATTAATTAAGACGGAATTTAGCCATGTGTTGCGGCCGATTATTACACCGAATTTATAGTTTTAGCTTTATTTTTAATGTGCTTTTTTGGCTTTTTTGTTTTTTATAAAAGCTTATGTAAATACTATCACACAATCATATTCTGGTCAATATTTTTATTAGTAAAGATAGTGTATTTTTTACATTTTTTATAATGTTGTAAAAAGTACCATCTGTTAAATTGGTATACATGGGTGATGAGTTATAATGTGTTAATTACAACATTTTATCACTATTTTCGTTTCTTAGCTAAAGAAATTTATAATTTTAGTATCTCCAAAAAGAAACTCTTGGCGATTTACATATTTATCGCCATCTTTTTTACACTCACAACTAAATTGCAATTTTATTTAATCACCATAACCAACCGCACAACACTATACTCAATGTACTCCAATGTGACTTTATTATTTACTACTACCCAAGCATCAATAATTCCAAATAACTTTTTTGAATCTCAACTTTGATAATTACTTTTTCAACAAAAATTCAATTATTATAAAACAACCGCACTATTACTGTAACTACCCTACGATTAAAAACCTGTCCACGAACCTCACATTATAGAACGCCTGCTTGATAAAGACCTTCTTTCTAAATTGGTAATCACCCACAATCACCCTAGTACACTAGGTGTAGTGTTTTTTACAAGCAAATTTTATAAAAATATTGTTGACATAACCATTTTCATGGATTATTATAGGGGTAGCTTCTGAATAAAAAAATTATACAGAAGCCAAAAACAAACAAGAACTCATAAACTCCACTTTGAAAAACAACCCCGTCTCGCAGGTGGTTGTTTTTCTTTTTTGACACATAAAAAATCAGCCCTAAGGCCGATCTAATTAGCATTCTTGGTGGAGCTGCCGGGTACCGCCCCCGGGTCCAACTGGTATCATAATATTCGTCTACGAACATAGGCTCATTTAAAAATTTTATAACGTCACCTGGCTCAAAAATGAGTCGAAAACACTAAGTTTCGTTATGCGGAAAAAGTCCCGCATGCCCGCCGCTTCCGAGCATACAGCAAGCAACATTGTATATGACACCTTGCCTGCACTATGTTGCCTGTGCGACAAGATGGCTATAGAAAATTACGCTACAGCTGGTGCGAAAGCACGAACCTGAAATAGGCTCGCAACTTTGCTTGCAAAGTTTTTTGCATCTAAAAATATACGTTACGCGTATCGTCGGTTCGCAAAATATTCTGATAAGATCCAATTGTCGAAAGCTATATCAGCCCCACAATATACGTAACATTATACCATTTATCTATTCAAAAAGATAGTTGTTTATGGTTAAATGAATCTATGGTTAGTAAAGTCCTATCGGCAACCCCCTTTGGCTTTCATGGTCAACTAATTGAAATTGAAGGTGATATGTCGAGAGGACTTCCTGGACTACAAATTGTAGGTATGGGTAATAAAGCAGTTGATGAGTCTCGTGATCGAGTCAGAAGTGCTATAAAAAATTCTCTATTAGATGTTCCCAAAGAGAAAATTGTAATTAATCTTGCACCGGCCGAATTACCAAAAGATGGCACACAGTTTGACTTACCAATTGCTTTGGCTATTATGTGCCTCAATAAGCAATTATCGCCAAAAGACGTGGCTAATGCGATATTTGCTGGTGAATTAGCCCTAGACGGCAGTTTGCGTCCAATCCGATCAGCTATCGTCATCGCCGAAACAGCCAAACAGCATAATATTCAACGAGTTTTTGTTCCAGTGCAAAATTTTTCTCAAGCTTCACTAGTTGATGGTGTTGAGATAATTCCCGTTCCTGACCTAAAAACTCTTTTTCTCTTTTTGAAAGGAGAAATAAAAAACATCAAAACACCGCCTAATGACACAATGAGCGGTCAGCTAGATAGTCAAATTATTCTTGACGATATATTTGGGCAAGACCAAGCTAAGCGAGCTATCGAAATAGCTGTCGCTGGTAGACATAATATTCTCTTGTCTGGACCACCTGGGTCTGGCAAAACCATGCTAGCCAGAGCCATGTGTAGTCTTTTACCAGCTATGAACAAGTCTGAAATCATTGACGTAACAAAATTACATAGTTTAGGTGATAAAAAAGCTACTAATGAAGTTATTAACTTGCGACCTTTTCGATCACCACATCACACAGCTAGTCGAGCCTCTATTGTTGGTGGTGGAACCAAGTTGCAGCCTGGTGAAATCAGCCTCGCACATCACGGGGTGTTGTTTTTAGATGAAATTTTAGAATATCCACGATCAGTTCTAGAAGCTTTAAGACAACCCTTAGAAGATCATGTAGTTACCATTAGCCGGGTAAACGGCAAGTTTGAATTTCCGGCCAATTTTATACTAGCCGCCACTATGAATCCCTGCCCTTGCGGGTTTCTAGGTGATACAGAAAAACAATGCACTTGTTCTCAGTCACAAATTATCAATTATCAAAAGAAACTTTCTGGACCTTTATTAGATAGAATTGATATTACAGTCAATGTCTCAAGAGTACCTCATGACGAGCTGATGTCAAAAAAGCAACACTCGAATGAGCAACACTCCACAGCTAGGAAAAATATCCAGCAAGCCGTTTTTCTACAAAATAACAGATATAAAAGTTGTGGTAAATACAACGGAAATCTCTCAAGTTCAGATGTTGTAAAATTGTCAATGACCTCACCCTCCGCAGAAACTTTTCTAAATACTGCAGCAAAAAATCTTGATCTTAGCGCCAGAAGCTATTTTAAAGTTATAAAAGTTGCCAGAACAATCGCTGATTTAGAAAATACAAAAACCGTTGAAATCCCTCATATTGCCGAAAGTCTACAATACCGCCAAATCTCGCTATAAATAATTACGTAAACCCTGTTGAAAAATAAACACATATCTGGTAAAATTTTAAATGGTTAATGTCTAAAATACTTCAAGAAGGAGAACTAAGAGATTAATAAATCAACTCGCATTAACGGCGCTATTCGAGCGAAAGAGCTTCGTGTTATAGGGCCAACCGGTGAACAACTCGGAATCATGACACAAAAGGATGCGCTAGCAAAGGCCGCCGATTTGGACTTGGATCTTGTTGAAATATCACCCGATGCTAATCCACCTGTTGCAAAGATAGTGAACTGGGGAAAGTATCAATATCAAAAAATGAAAGACCAACAGCGTAATCGCCGCTCTTCAAAAGCTGGCGAACTCAAGCAAATGCGCTTCGGTCTGAAAATTGGTTCTGGAGACCTAGATATTAAGCTTAAAAAGATTCGAAAGTTTCTAGAGGAAGGAAATAAAGTTCGTGTACAGGTCGTCTATAAAGGACGTGAGATGGCACATAAAGAACTTGGTTATGAGTTGATTAATAGCATAATAGAAAAACTTCAAGAAGAGGCTATTTTAGAGCAAAAACCCCAGATGGCTGGTCGCAATCTGAGTATAATAATAAGGAGAAAGTAATGCCAAAACTAAAGACCCACAAGGGCACTGCTAAGCGCATCAAGCTAACCAGTACCGGCAAACTAACCCGCCAGCGTGCATTTGGCGGACACTTCTTGGCTAAAAAGTCCAAGAGTCGTAAGCGCGCAATCAATACTACAGCAACCATAAAGGGCTCAATGGCAAAAAATGCCCGGCGAGCAATGGGGGTTTAGACCATGAGAGTAAAACGAGGAGTCCCAGCGAGAGCCAAGCATAAAAAGATTCTAAAAGCTGCAAAAGGCATGCAACACGCCCGAACTCGTAGCTTTAGATTAGCTAAACAAGGTGTCATCCGCGCTTTGCAATACGCTTATCGAGATCGTCGCAACAAAAAACGTGACCTACGAGCTTTATGGATTACCCGCATTAATGCCGCTGCACATTTAGAAGGTACTACTTATAGTAAATTGATAGCGGCCATGCGCCAGAAAAATATCGACATTGATCGTAAGATTTTAGCTGAGTTGGCTGTCAAAGAGCCAAAATCTTTTGCAGCAATAGTAAAAGAAGCTCTAAAATAATATTTTATCTACAAAAAATATCCTGATGTTTATCAGGATATTTTTATTATGCAGTTTATCGATAAGCCGGGTTCTGTCTAGGACGATCATCTATCTAGCTTGCCTGTTGCCAAGCAAATCAAGCGGTTATCGACCTGCGAGCGGATAACTCTTAATACAGGCCTCCTTGCAGTCGACAGGGTTTACCTCTCCACTATGTCACCATAGCAGACTGTAAGCTCTTACCTTACTCTTTTCACCTTTTCCCTTACACCAAAGCGCATGGGTAGTTTAGTTTCTGTGGCACTTTCCCTAGGGTCACCCCCGGTCGCCGTTAGCGACTGTCGTATCCTTCACTGCCCGGACTTTCCTCTTGACCACACAAGTCAAGCGATCGTCTAATAAGCTGCCGATTCTTATTATAAATTAAATCATCTATTTATCAAAATCAAAAAGCCCCAGAGAGACGCTTGATATTCCCCGCATAAATGCAAGGTGGGTGCTCGCAACCTATCACCACGGTGATAAATCATGTAAAGCTCCCTATCATATGATGTTAGGAAAATCATATGCGCCAACTATTGGGGCTAATTATATTATACACTAAATATTTTTATAAATACATCAATTATTGCATTAATACAAAAAATCATAATCTGACCAATTTGATCAGACATCACCAAAATTAGAGCAAATACAACAAATAAGCCGTATTGTTCAATCTTCTCCATAAATTCTCTAATCATATCTGGAGCAACAGCATATAATAATCTTGAGCCATCAAGTGGCGGAATTGGCATCATATTAAATACAAAAAACCCTAAGTTAACCCTAATAGCACTCAAAATTATCACCGCCCAAATTGATGCGTTTATTCCACCATCACCACCGATTACTCCGGTCAAAGCCCCAACGCCAAAAGCAACAAAGGCCAAAATTAAATTAGTCAGAGGACCAGCCAGCGCCACCATCGCAACCCCAAAATGACCATATTTTATATGTCTAGCGTTAAACGGCACCGGCTTGGCACCACCAAATACTGGCCCGCCTAGTAGTAACATAGTCATCGGTAGAATAACTGTCATAAACGGATCTATGTGTTTTATCGGATTAAAAGTCAATCTTCCCTGATGTTTAGCTGTATCATCGCCAAGTATATAACTCACAAAAGCGTGCATAGCCTCGTGTATAGTCATTGACACTAGAATAATTGCCAAAGTTATGATCGCTACTATGAGATTAAACATATCGAATTAATTATAACAAAGAATCAGCTAAAAATTATAGTAAATCTTGACTTATTAAATTAATATCGTTATAATGATAAAGATTGATTATTAACCATTAAGCAAAGAGAGTAAAGATGGCATCAAGATGTGATCTCACTGGTAAAGGAAAGCAATACGGCAACAATGTTAGCTTTTCTCTGCGTCGCACAAAACGTGTCTTTAAGCCAAATCTACAGAAAAAGACGTTTGTTGTAGATGGTCAAAAAGTTACCATGGTTTTAAGCACTCAGGCAATCAGAACCCTAAAGAAAAAAGGATTACTACAGCCTGTTGGCGCAAAAAATGCATAATCCTTCACCGAAAGCAAAATCCCCGTCTTCATGGCGGGGATTTTATTATATTAACGTCTATCAATTTTTATAACAGATGGGACTTCTGGAATGTCTGACCTATTCTTCACTTTCCACTTTACACCAGAATCCACAACCGCCACAGACATCTCTTTCACAAAATCTGCAAGATTATCTTGTGGAACTTCGTATTTAACAGCTGGATCTGCGTAATGAACTGGAATAATAGCTTTAGGATCGATTTGACGAACGACAGCCGATGCTTCAGTATGATCTAAAGTATAGCCACCGCCACCAACTGGAATAACCAAAAAGTCAACCATACCGATTTGCTCTAATTGATCATCATTTAATTGAGCGCTTATATTACCCAAAACTACACCGTTTATCTCTCCGATTGAAACTCTGTAAATCGTACTACTCTTTATAGCATCTGCTGTATCAATGTGTCGTTGTGCCGCAATACCAACAATAGACATATCCCCTATCTCGTACTCACCAGGCCCATCAATCACTAGCTTAGCCGAGTCATCTGTAGCCACAAATCTTGGCTCGGTTGCCATGATAATACTATCTTTAACGTTGACATTAGCCAATCCAAACTGCTCAATATTCGGATCAAAGACCCCTCTAACACTTTTCGTACTTAATGTTATACAATTCGCACCGTTATATTCAACCTCAAGCATCATTCACTCCTTTCAGTAAATTTTCTTTATCCACAATAATCGTGCAATCATCACCCACTATATCCAAAATAAATTTATCTTTCAAACTAAACCTATAATAAAAATCTTCATAAGTCATAACTACGTAATTTATTTCTCGTTTCTCTGCCGATTCTATCGCTCGGATTAATTTATTAACTGACGTCTGCGAAATATTACCAACCAGCAATAGATCAACCGCCGCTTTTTGATTAGTTAAAGTTTTATTCGATACTATAGCCAACTTTACGTTCGGTATTTTCTTAACCAGCTCTATCCAAGATTTTTTCTGAGGATCATTTTGGATATTGACGCCACCAGCAAATATTTCACTAAGTGGCTTGATATACTCATAAGACAAGTCCGCTGAATAATAGAGTTTATTATCAACACTATCACATTTAACCACTCCAACCGACACCATATTGGCAAGTTCTCGCCGGACTGAGTTTATCTGCTCATCTATCAAACGAGTTATCTCCCTAACATAAAACGACTGATCTAAATTATTCAGAAATAAATTCAATAATTTTACCCTAGTTTTTGAACCAAATAACGAATCAATCATCGTATAACTATTGTATCATAAATCAACATAGCCAGCTAATATCTGTGATAAATAGTGTTCAGCCGATTCAAGTTTACACCACTCTATATACGGATTACGACGCAACCAAGTCATTTGCCGTTTCGCCAAATGCCAATCACTAAACACAAAAAGTTGTTTTAGCTCATTGTTGTTTATTTCACCACGGATGTATTTCTTAGTCAATCCATAGATATTCCCGGTCATCGCTTCACTATCCCAGCCATACTTTTTGCCCAACTTTGTTGCTTCTTCTACAACATTATCGGAAAATAGTTGTTCAGCTCTTTGCTTAATTCTACTCCTAAGCTCTTCTGTTTTTGTTGCAATTCCTACAACAAAAACATCGCTGATGGGAATGTTTCTAGCGGTGGACTGTCGACCACTACGTTCAATTGTCCTGATAACGTAACGTGCGTTGTATTTATTCTCTGGCAATGGTATGTTGTTTTTCTTACAATACTGATGCAGGTCCGAGATGCTCATATTCTCCAACTGTTGACGTGTTGTTGAATTTACAGGACTTGCGAACTGAAAGTCAAACACAATCCCATCAACATACAGCCCGGTGCCACCGACCAAAAAAGGAATATGGCCACGTTTGCGAATCTCAGCTATTTTCTGAGTTGCATATTCCTTAAATTGTGCTGCTGAGTAAGGCTCGCCTGGCTCAACCAAGTCAAGACCCCAGTGTGGGACACCACATCGCTCTTCCATAGTTGGCTTAGCTGTTCCAATGTTCATATGTCTATAAATACTTCGGCTATCAGCACAAATAATTTCACCGTTATACCGCAGTGCTAAATTTATAGCCAACGAAGTTTTGCCGCTAGCAGTTGGCCCAGCAATAACTATTAGCGGTAGGTTTAAAGCGCCGGTCGCCATCGCCGCTCCTCAAAATTAATCACTTTCTGCCGTTCGTCGCAAAAAATACCATCTTGCTCAAGCAGTTGTCGCTGCACCTCTTGTCCGCCCGGAAAACCAACAGCCAAACCACCCTTGGAGTTGACCAACCTATGCCAGGGCAATTCCACCGGTCCGCCATGGGCAATCTCACCCACACGACGCGCCGCATACGGATGCCCCGTCATAGCTGCCAAGTCACCATATGTCGTGACCTTATCGTCTGGCAACTGTGCCATAAGGGAATACACTTGATCTCGCAACCTACAATCCTTTTATATAATCAGCTAGCTGTTCAATTGGAATCTGCTCTTCGCCCGTGCGAGTACGGATACTGACAACGCGTGCTTCTTTGTCCTTCGGACCAACGATAATTTGTGTCGGTATTTTTACAACAGTTGCTTCACGAATCTTTTTACCAATTGATTCATTGCGTGCGTCTGTTGTAAATCTTACCTCATTGTATTTAACTGGGCTCATCAGCACCACCCCTGATAAAATCGTTGTAATTTCCTCAACATAGTCAAATACAGCGTCATTGATGGTTAAAATACGTACCTGCTCTGGCGCCGCCCAAAATGGAAACCAACCACCGGTGTGTTCAATGAAGACGCTCAGAAAACGTTCGACCGAGCCAAGCAAGGCGCAATGAATCATAACTGGTGTAGTGAAGCTACCATCACTTTCGGCGTACTCCAGACCAAAACGTTGCGGTTGCACAAAATCTAGCTGTACTGTTGCAACTTGGTGCTCACGACCAATGGCATCGGTTGCCATAAAGTCGATTTTTGGCCCATAAAAGGCCGCTTCACCTGTTTGCTCAAAATAATCCAGGCCGACTTTTTCGACTGCCGTCTTTAATTGATTTTGAGCTGAAGCCCACAACTCCGGATCGCCAAGATATGCATCAGAATCATCACGATAGCTCAACCGAACTCGCAACTTCATGTTAATTGTGTTATATAGCTCACGAGCAGCTGATAGTAAATTATTGATTTCGCTTTCAATTTGATCTGGACGACAAAAAACATGACTATCATCCTGTGTCAGCGAGCGAACACGACTTAACCCACCCAATTCACCGGTTTTTTCATCACGGTAATCAGTCGTCGTCTCTAGATATCGCACTGGCATATCACGATAACTCCGTGGCTGTGAAGCAAATATTTGCGTATGATGCGGACAATTCATTGGTTTTAACGCCATTTGATCACTAGTCTCCTGACTTTTCACCAAGAATAGTTCTTCGCCAAATTTTGCCCAGTGACCAGAGGTCTCGTATAGATCCTTTTTAGTAATATGCGGTGTCCAGACCTTCTCAAAACCAAACTTCTGACGTAATTGATTTGAATATTGCGCCACTACGTCCCTCAAGATTGTGCCACGTGGTGTAAATAACGGCAGTCCCACACCAACCAATGTTGACATGGTATATAAATCAAGCTCACGACCCAACTTACGATGATCACGCCGTTTTGCCAGTTCTAGACGCTTAAGATAGTCATCCAACTCCTTTTGAGTCGCAAACGCCACTCCGTAAAGTCGTTGCATTTGTGGATTATTCTCTTTGCCACGCCAGTAAGCACCTGCCACTCGCATTAGCTTAAATGCACCAATCTTGCCAGTACTCTCAACGTGACCACCCCGACAAAGATCAGTGTAATCACCCTGTGAATATAAAGACACCCGCTCCACCTGACTATCATTATCAGAGACTACACCAAGCTCCTCATCTGCCAACTCTTTTGCAACGGTCGTACCTGAACGTTTCAAATCATTCAATAACTCAATCTTATATGGCTGGCCAGCTTTTTCCGCCCATTCCACAGCTCGATCGATCGATACATCTTGATGCACAAATGGCAAATCCTGCGAGATAATTTTTCTCATCTCTTTTTCAATTTTCGAAAAGTCGCTCTCAGATATCTTAGTGTCCCCTAGGTCAATATCGTAATAAAAACCATCTTTAATAGCGGGACCCACACCAAATTTTGCCTGTGGCCATAAATGTTGTATTGCTTGCGCCATAACATGAGCTAGACTGTGACGCATTGATTTTAGCTCTTCATTATCCATATAAAAATTATACCATCATTTTTCACCGCAACACACCCCTATAATCTAATAATGGCTATTCCCTATCAACAACGTCACACCTTGTCATAGTAGCCACTATCTGATATTATTTATCTATAGGGCGATTAGCTCATTTGGCTAGAGCGCAGCATTGACGTTGCTGAGGTGATAGGTTCGAATCCTATATCGCCCACCATCAGAATCAGGGTTTGCTTGACTTTTTTAGTTATATATGATATCATGTAAGTATGGCTAATTTACACAATAATCAGCCGACAGGTACTAAAACGAAGTCACAGAACTCACATCTGAGTAAAGTTACTATTTATTTTGAATATAATCGCAAAATAACAGAAGAACGTGCTCGCTTACAGAAGTAATCTTTATATTTGTCCACATAAATACCCCGTTATCTGGGGTATTTTTATTTCCACAATAGTTTTCCACTAGATTTTTTTATAGCGATATGTCAATATATTGATATGATATGTATAAATTGTTTTCACGAAAAAACCAAGATCGTTAATTCACGACAAAATAAAAAGTATCCAATTGTTTGGCGACGACACTATTGCCCAAACTGTCAACAATCATTTACCACTTACGAGCAACCAGCCAATGAAACCTTACAGGTGACGGATAATTCCCTAAAAACCCCTTTTAACCTCGGAAAACTAATCGTGAGTATTGCGAAGAGTTTTCAGCACGACGAATACAAGGCTGACACCTACAGCTATGATCTAGCTATAACAATTCGCCAAAAACTAGCCAAAAGGACCATGATCAGCAGTCAGGAATTGGCCTCTCTTTGTTTATCAACCCTAGAAGCTTTTGATTATATCGCTGCCCTACAATATGCCGCTCAACACAAGCTTATCGTTGACAGAAAACATCGCAAGATAAAATCTACTTTTTACCAGTCTGATGACGATTCCGATCATTCATCTCGGCAGTAGATTTATCTGTTACGTCAAATTTATCCAAATACTTACCTAAAAATAACCTAGTTTGAGAGTTATATGCTGAAAAAGAACCATAAAGAATGGCTGTAAACGGCATCAACACCCATTGCAACAGCATAGCGATATTGCGTGTCTTTTTATAACGATCGGGCCGTGGTGGCAAAATCTTAAATGATGAAAATATTGATATCGCTAAACCAATCATCGCTATCTGTTGAAGAGTACTGATAGTGTCCGGCAATTGATGGGCTGCCACACTTCTGGCAGCATCACCGTTAATAATCAGCGGTATCCAGCCACCAATTGCAATGAGAATCGATACACTGGTTAGAGTCACGTGGCCATCAAGCAATCTTATAAATCTCGTAAATCCCGCCCAAAATGGAACATTGCGTTTTGCAGAAAACAGAATATTACCGACATAGGCAATATCCGATGCTCCATACGCCCAACGCCGGAGCTGAACAAATTGGGCTTTAAGGGTTTTTAGATAACTACCTGATAAAACAGCATCTTGATAGATTGGTATATAAAGCGGTAATACACTATATTTACCACCAAAGTGAAAATAACTGCGCCAGTACTGATGTCCATCTTCAACTATAGTGCGTGTACTCCAAAAATTCATTTCAACCAGCGCATCCATCGGTTGAGCGTGAGAAGCAAAGTTGCGTAACGAATGAGGTCGCATGGAACTGATAATATTCCAAAATGAGTTGCCTGTCGCCAAAACCCGCATTGGTGCCGGCACGTCCCATATATTATTGGTAAAAATACAAATTGGTTGATACGAGAAATGTTTTCTATCATCATGAACGATATACTCATAGGTCAAATAGTCAAAGTATTTCTTATGCGGTTTATTATCGCAATCCATGGTAGTAACTATAACATTAGATAGTGGGATTTTCTGCTGTTTAAGATACCCCTGTAGCCACTTACCGGCAAAAGTAATATTACCCCCCTTACCAACCACTTCATTTGGCAAATCTTTTGGATGTTTAACGATGTGAAATGAGTGAAAATACTTACTATATTTTTTCTGTAATAGTTTGGCGGTTTTCTCAATATCTGCGCCACCACGCTCTTCATAAGCAAAGACCACTATTAAGTTCTTCTTGTCATAAGAAACATCCAAAACCGAGCTTAAAGCTGGTTCAATAACTTCTATACTTTCATTATAAGCTGGCATTATTAGCGCATTATATATTTCAGAAGGTTTGGGAAAAGTCCCTGGTTCAGCAGCAGCCATCAATCGCAAATTCTCGAGATGATTATAATAACCAGCTTCTTTAGAGTCTTTCTCTCTTAATAAAGCATACGAATCTTTTGGATTCGACAAATCTTCTAAGCGCTGATGCCAGTCAACTGCGGAAAATTTTTCCATATTTTTTCGACCAGCAATCATTCTGTAAGCAATAGCTACTGTTCTGGTAAATGCCGACAATACCATCAGTAGTAAATAGATGGAAGCTAAAACTGGACTAATAAATGACAATACTACCAAAAGTACTAATGCGCCATAGCTTAAAACGGCCGGCAACATTTCTAAAAAGCGATATCTCTTTGTACGTTTGCCTAAAGGAATTTCAAAGTCCATCATATTTTACCCCAATGCTGCAATAGCCATAATTGATTTAGCAAACACCAACAGTAAAGCTAGTAAAATAATCGTCAAACAAAGCAACGCCATCGCCAAATCTCGTCGCTCTAGTTTTACTAGTTTAATAGCTATTACGCTATGTCCAACCAGTATCACTAAACCTAAAAATATATAATTAAGCAAAAAGTACCAATGGTCACGATAAAAACTAGTTATACTGTAAGAATTATACCTGGTAATGACTTGAACTTCACTGTGCGGAATATTGATCAATAAAAATATAGCGATAATTAAAAAAACCACCGCATTAACAATAAACAGCCCAAGTAATGGCTTATCTTTCAGGACGGGTTTGATATATTTAGCAATTATCTCTTTCATATTAGTGGAGCCGCTGACCGGATTTGAACCGGTGACCTACGCTTTACGAAAGCGCCGCTCTACCAACTGAGCTACAGCGG
>CAUUZR010000010.1:0-22965 GCA_963549685.1 uncultured Candidatus Saccharibacteria bacterium
GTTTCCCTATGAGGACACAGAAAGACTATCTGTTTGATAGGCGCAAGGTGGAAGTACGGTAACGTATGGAGCTAAAGCGTACTAATAGTCCCATTGCCTTTTTATGTCCTTGTCCGTGGAGTTTATGCTTGCATAAACATTGCGGATAAGGTAGACTTAACTAGTAATTGGTGCTTTTCAAAAGTACCAGTCAATTAAAAATCAATTCCGTGCTGATGTTGGACATCGAAGAAAGGGGTTTGGCCCACCGTGGAGTATATACGGAACCAAGCGTCGTAACCCCCTCCTTCGGTGCCCATGGCGAGGAGGAAACACCTGTTCTCATTCCGAACACAGAAGTTAAGCTCCCCAGCGGCGATTATACTGCGAAAGTGGGAAACTAGCACGGTGCCGAATTATAAAAAGGCCATCCGAATAGGGTGGTCTTTTTCGTTTTAAAATAATGTTAATCTGTAGGATCTCTAATAGGTTGTGCTATACTAAAGATATGAAAACTCGGCATATTGGGGTGTGGCTAATTGGAGTAGTTTGTCTATTGTCGGCGACGGTTGTTGCAAAATCTTTATCTGTGGCGCTAGCTGATGGGTCGGTGCGTGAGCGAATAGTTAGTTCTGTTGCGAAAACTCAGCAACTACCTAGTGTATTGGCAGATTTGCCAGCTATCTCTAATGATAAGCCTGATTGGTATCGTCAGCAGTTGTTGGACGCAGAGCGACAACGTTACCATACAGTCACCTATAGTATAGCTACGAAAGGAGAAACTACATCTGATATAAACGAGTTTGCGTCGCAAGTTCATGAAACTTTAAATGATAAGCGAGGATGGTCGAGGATGGGTGTGCATTTTCAGCGGGTTACTACTGGTGGCAATTTTCATCTAATTCTATCAGAGGCCAAATTATTACCAACGTTCTCAAGTGGCTGTTCTGCTGAGTGGAGTTGTCGGGTTGGTGTCTCGGTTATTATCAATGACGATCGCTGGAAGGGGGCAACTAGTGCGTGGAATAATGCTGGTGGTAGTTTGCGTGATTATCGACATATGGTGGTGAATCATGAGGTAGGACACTGGTTGGGACATGGACATCAGCAGTGTACATCTGCTGGCACGCCCGCTGCGGTTATGCAACAACAATCGATTAGTTTGCAGGGTTGCGCTTTTAATCCCTGGCCACTTGATAGCGAACTGTGGTCAACGACTTTGGGGGTTAGACGATGATAAACTGGCGTAAATGGTCACGACGTAGACGCATAACAACTATAGCAACGTTGATAGCGATTATTGTGGTGACAGTATATGTGGTAGTTAGCGTGTTGGTCTGGCGCTCGTTTCAGAGTCGTATTGCAGTGGCGATGACTGATATTGAGGCGGTGGTTGGTGAGTTACAATCGCAAGACTTAACCCCAGAGCGACTACAAAAAGCCCTCGATAGGATGTTACAAGCCGAAAAAATATCTTGTCAGACTCCAGTTGGTATCATGTGGCAGAGACAGATAATAGCAAAATATAATGAATCGGTGACGCAGTGCCAAGACCTGTCACGTACTATACCTGCTGAGGCGGTTAGCGAACTACGTGATTACAGTGTGTTTGATCAGAGAGTGACTCAGATAGTGCAGCAATTAAACAGTTCACTACGCCAAGTTACCAATTATGATTTTGACGCAATGATTATTGCTTGGGATCAGGCTCGGCAGGATATTTCGCAGATTGCATGGGATCGTGATGATGACGTAAGGCGACTGCGCAATAATTTAGTACAGCAAGCCACTGAAGTAATTCAGGAATTACGAGCTGTTAAGACTGCGTATGACGCAAAAAATCGTCAGCAGTTTGATGACTCTACTACCAAATTGCGTGAAGCTTATCAGCGATTTATGCAGAGTCAGCAGACAGCAACACAAATAATGTCACAAAAAACAATCAATTGTTTTGGTGAAAAATAAAGTAGCAATAAAAATAGCCCTCCATGTGAGGGTTATTTTTTTATTCTCGAATCTCGCAGAAAACGAGAATGTTTTTTGTGGTGGAGAAATAATTTCTCTCACAAACAGGTGCCGTCGCTAAAAACGACTATATTTATTGTAAGATAATCGCTGATTGTTTGCAACGGTTTTATTACAATATAAAAAAGTTTATGTAAATATTGACAAAGTATGAGCAGTATGCTATTATGTAAGTATAGCACATATCATGTGTGATATATAAAGCGAGGGTTTCCACGAAAATTTATGTGGAAATCTTTTTAATAATGGAGGAAAACTCGCATGGCAGGTACAAAAGCAGGTGGCTTGAAGGCAGCCGCAAAAAATTTAGCAAAAGATCCAAACTTTTACGCTAAAATTGGCGCAAAAGGTGGCAAGAATGGTCACACTGGTGGATTTGCTGCTAATCCAGCATTGGCACGCATTGCTGGCGCTAAAGGTGGTAGGATTTCCCGCCGTCGTAAAGCAGTCAAAACTAACGACTAAATAAGCCAAAATATTAAAATAGTTCCGGTGAAAGCTGGAACTATTTTTTGTAGCGCTTTAACTGACAGTTCCGAGCTTCATTAACCCGCCAGACCGCTTGGCAGTTGAGGCATCTATATTTCTGCTTTTCAGATTGGATACCGACCGCTGAGCATTGTGGACAAACGCTACGCTTATGGAGCCAATCACGGTAGCTATCAAGATCATCTTGAATCTGTTCATCATTCATGTCAGCTTTAATTTGATAGCGTGGCGCCAGAATATTAACCGAGTACTGCCAAGCTTCATTTTCCATCTTAATTAACTCGACATCTTTTTTGTAATTACGATGTTTCAACTGAGCGTGAGCTATTTCATGTAGAAGCCGGAGAATACGTTTTGATGAGTTAATTTTTTGATAAGTAATGGTTGAGTCGCTGGGTGACCAAGCAAAAACATCATCCTCTAGAAAAGTAATATCAGGAAAATCAGATTTAACGATTTTTAAGATATTTTGTGGCATTGTCATAACATCCATAAAGTACGATTTCTTCTGATTGAGGTGCGCCAATGATTCTTGGAATGGCAATGGCGGCTGGCAAGTTTTCCGCCAGTATTCCGTTTAAAACGTTAACAAAACATGGTGCAAAATTACCTAAAATACCACCGATGATAACCACTTCAGGCTGGGTGAAAGCGATTAATGGTTGCAGGCCAACAGCCAATCTTTTGGCGATTTCTTGCCATATCTCAGCCGGTGATTGTTGAGATATGGCACCGAATAATGAATACAACGTGCGCCCAGAGGCAATTTGTTCCCAAGAGGTGATTTTTTTCTGATAAGTTAGCATCATATGTCCGCCCTCGCAGTCGTTCAGGCTGTCGTTTAGCTCGCCATTAAGTATTAGAGACGTGCCAACACCAGTGCCGATTGTAATATATAGGGCGCAAGACGGAATATTGTTTAAGCGATGCACGGCACCAAGTCCAGCCAAATTGGCGTCGTTAGCGACTAAGATTGGCACATTAGGAAAATGTTCAGATAATAAATCTCTGATAGGAACGTTGTGCCAGCCAAGATTCTGACACCAAACTGCTACTCCATCATGAACCACGCCAGGTAACGCCAGAGAAATGATATCAATTGATTGATTAACGGACGACAAGCGAATTTGATTGACGACCCGCTGAATGTAAGTTTCGACATTTTTGGGCGTAGGAAACTTGATGATTTCTTTTGGCTGACCGTCGTCACGAAAACCAGCCACTAAAGTTTTTGTTCCTCCTGTGTCAATCGTAACTATCATGGATCAATTATAGCATGAAACTTTACTTTTGGCGGTTATTTTGATATAATAAAGAAAAGTTTATAGAGTGGAGTTTATAGCATGAATAATAAGCAAAGAGGTTCGATCAGTTGGTTTGTGATTATAGCAATTGTTTTGGTGACAGCAATGGCGCTGGTGCTGTACGGTGCTAAGCAATTTATGATGAGTCAACAATCGCCGATTTCTGATGATACTGTGGCGGTAAATAATACTGATCAAGCAAAAAAAGATAATAACCAATCCCAAGGCTCAGGCGGGAAAGATCAAAAAACAGCTCCAACTGAAAGTAGTAATTCATCAACCGCCGACCAGCGTG
The DNA here is from genome assembly GCA_963549685.1 of uncultured Candidatus Saccharibacteria bacterium. Taxonomy (GTDB): domain Bacteria; phylum Patescibacteriota; class Saccharimonadia; order Saccharimonadales; family Saccharimonadaceae; genus Nanosynbacter. Next base: position 4,093 of record CAUUZR010000010.1, read on the forward strand.
GTGATGCTCAGGATGTTCCTCAAAGCCAGCAAAATAGCACTGGTGGAGACAATTTATCAAAGCAGGGAACTCAGGAAAATGCTAATTTGCCAACGACTGGCCCGGAGGATTCGTTTATGGCTGTGGTGGCTGGTGGAATGGTATTTGGCGTTGTGTCGTACATTCGGTCACGACGGACTGTTTAGTTTTGACTAGAGGTCATTGATTGTGGTACAATAATAGATAATTCTACGAAGATTTTTGATGTCTTCAGAGAAATAATATCAATTTAAGGAAGGGGTCTTTAGAAGACTTATGGCAAATGCCGCAATAACAATGGACGACCTGCTGGCGCAAGCAGGTGAAAATATTAAACAAATTACAGCTGGTGAAACGGTTAATGGTGTTGTTTTGTCTGTCAAAAAACACGAAATTTTAATCGATTTGGGACCGTTAGGTGTTGGTTTAGTGCCACGCCGTGAAGTTGGTTTTTCCAAGAAATATGAAAAGGGTGACGAAGTAGTCGCTAGTGTGGTTGAACCTGAATTAGAGGATGGTTATTCGCTACTTAGCTTGCGTAAAGCTGCCAAAGAACTTGGATGGGATAAAGTTGCAGAAGTAGTTGATGCCAAAGAAACAATCGTGGTGGTGCCTTATGACGCTAACCGAGGTGGTTTATTGGTGGAATATGAAGGAATTCGTGGTTTCTTGCCAGTTTCACAACTGTCAGCTGAACACTATCCACGTGTTGGTTCAAGCGACAAAGATGAAATTTTGCAACGCCTAAACGCACTGGTTGATAAGGAGATTAGGGTCCGAATTTTGGATGCTGATCGTAAGGCTAATAAACTAATTTTCTCAGAGAAAGAAGCTATCAAGGAAGATTTGAGTGAGCGATTTGAAAAACTAGCGATTGGCGATACTATCAAAGGTGTCGTTACGGGTGTGGTGGACTTTGGTGTGTTTGTGACAGCTGATGGTATTGAGGGTTTGGTGCATATCTCAGAAATCTCATGGGAGCGTGTCAATAATCCAAGCGACTACGTGAAAGTCGGTCAGACGATTGAGGCAAAGATTATCGCTATAGATAAGGAGCGTCTCAGCTTAAGTATTAAGCAATTGACGAAAGATCCTTGGTTGGACGAGATTGAGAAATTTAAGGCTGGTGAAACAGTTGAGGGAACGATCACTCGTATTACGCCATTTGGTGCGTTTGTGCAGTTAAGTCCCGCAGTTGAGGCTTTGGTTCATGTGTCAGAGCTTGGTGGTGACGGAACAGACCCAGAGAAGATCTTTACTCTTAACCAGCGAAAAGAATTTGTCATTTTGGATATTGACAAAGATAGTCGTAAGATATCATTGTCTTTGCCTGGCGTAAAGAAGAAAAATAACAAATAAATAAATCCCCTGAAGCGTAGTCACGCCAAAGAGGTGAGAGGAGCTAACTATGGCAGATAAAATCGTCAATATTGCAGATTCAGTGACAGTTGGCGAGTTAGCTGAAACTTTGGGTCTTTCGGTGACTGCGCTGATTGGTGAATTATTTAAAAACGGCATTGCGGCAACAATTAATCAGCGATTAGATTTTGAGACAGCACAGATTATTGTTGAGGAATTAAAGCTTGATGTGATATTAAAGCGTAAAGAGACAGCGCTCGAGGTGCATAGAACACACCAGTTGTCAGATAAAGCTGTATCACGACCGCCAATTGTAGCAGTAATGGGGCATGTTGATCATGGTAAAACTAGTTTACTGGATGCGATTCTAGACAAAAAAACTGTTGAAGGTGAAGCTGGTGGTATTACACAGCACATTAGCGCTTATCAAGTGAAGAGGAATGATCGATTAATTACTTTGTTGGATACACCAGGACATGAAGCCTTTGCAGCGCTAAGACAGCATGGTGCTACGTTAACTGATGTGGTGATTATTGTCGTGGCGGCCGATGACGGTGTTAAACCACAAACAGTTGAAGCTATTCGGTTTGCTCGTAATGCCAACGCCAAAATGGTAGTGGCGATTAACAAAATTGATAAAGATACTGCCAATCCAGGCATGGTTATGGGGCAGTTAGCTGAGCAGGGTGTGGTAGCTGATGAGCAAGGCTGGGGTGGTGATGTACCGATGGTGAAGGTTAGCGCCAAGACCGGTGAAGGACTTGAAGAATTACTTGACACGGTGCTGTTGGTGGCTGATATGGAAGATTTGAGAGCTGATGAAGATACGCCTGCTGAGGGGTTGGTTATTGAGGCGCATATGGAAATCGGTCGTGGTGCTGTGGTTGGATTATTAGTAGAACATGGACACCTTAAGCCGGGGCATTATTTAATAGCCGGTACGGCTTATGGAAGAGTGAGAACTTTGCAAGACTTTCGAGGAAATGTGGTTAGGGACGCTGGGCCAAGTACGCCGGTTAATGTGACTGGATTTAAAGAATTGCCACAATTCGGTGATGGTTTTTATATCGTTAAAAGTGAAAAAGAAGCTCGTTCTCTGGCTCAGAAAGCTAAAGTTGAACAAGAAAAATTGGCTGCTACAACCAATGTGACAGGTGCTGATATTTTGAAAATGATGAATCAAGAACATGACGCTGCCAGATTTAACGTGATTGTCAAGGCTGATGTTCAGGGTTCGTTAACCTCTGTAATAGACAGTTTGAAATTGATTGAAACCAATGGTGAGGTGGAATTGCATGTGGTGGGTTCGGGTGTAGGTAATATTTCCGAGAACGATATCCATTTGGCGGTTGGTGATAATACCATAATTTATGGCTTCAATGTTGATTTACCACCAGCTGTCAAGCGATTGGCCGCCAGAGAAAAAGTTGAAGTTCGGATTTATCGGGTTATTTACGAATTATTGGATGACGCCAAGCACTCTATGGAAAATCTATTGGCACCAGAAATCGTTGAGACCGAGATCGGTGAATTGGAAGTGAAAGGTGTCTTTAGAACGATGCGAGAGGAGATAATTGCTGGAGGTGAAGTCGTGCGAGGTAAGATTTATAAGGGTCTACTGGCACGTGTTAAGCGAGGTAAGAATTGTATCGCTGAAGTGGAAGTTTCTAGTGTTCAGAGGCAGCAGGTTGAAGCTAAAGAGGTTTTTGAGGGCGATATGTGTGGCTTGAGTCTGAAAACTTCGAAAAAAATAACGATTGAAATTGGCGATAAGTTAGAGTTCTTTACACGAGAATTGGTAAAAAAGACCTTGTAGATTAAATTAATTAATGCTGGTATAATTTTTAAATAATGAGTAATAACAATAGGATTAGGGGAGGCAAAAATGTTTCAATTAAACGATGATTTTCTGAAAGAAATCGGGTTGGATGGCTTACCAGAAGAGCAACGTAAACCGTTTTTACAGCATATTTACAGTGAGCTTGAACTCAGGGTTGGTGAACGACTAAGTCAGGGTATGACTGATGCCCAGTTAGATGAGTTTGCTAATATTATCGATAGAGTGCAGGCAGTGGTGGACAAATTTTTAACTAAACATGCACCTAATTATACGCAAGATCCAATGTTCCAGAAATTATATCAGGCACTGTTGGTGGATAATCCAAATTTAAGCCAAGACGATGTGCGATTACGTAATGAATTTGCGGCCACCAAATGGTTGGAGGTCAACCGACCTGATTATCGTGATGTTGTGGCGGCAGTGATGGAAGAGTTGAAAAAAGAAATTATTGCCAATCGTGATTCAATTTTAGGCAACGCTTAAAAAGATTTATTAAGCATATTTTATGCCCGCAGGCCATTGAGGTATGACTGAGCGGGCATGGTTTTGCCACTGACGGGAGAGATAATTTCGTCAACAATTAAATAATTATCGTCTATAAAGCGTTGATCTATAATGGTTTCTGGCTGTGATGCAATGTGAGCTTTAGTGATGATAATTTGCTGATCATTTACGGTAATTTTAGTGCGTGGGAAGCCGATATAAGCACGCACTCGGGCTTCAGCTTGAGCGGCTGTTAAGACTGTTGGATCTAGCAGGGAATTATCTTTTGATAAAAGTTGGCAATAAGTCGCTTCATTGTGATTTTGTGGAGTTGGTTGGAGACTACCGCTAACAATTTGCGGTAAGATTTCCACCAATTTCTTTGATCCGATAGAGAATAATTTGTCGTATAATTCAGTGCGTGATTCTTGTTGGGTGAGTGGTATCTCGGTTTGGTAGTAAATTGGGCCAGCATCCATTTTGGCATCTAGTTTAATGATTGATACACCGGTTGTATCATCTAGGTTAATCATAGCTGCTTCAATGGGTGATGGGCCACGATATTTCGGTAATAATGATGGGTGGATATTAATAATGCCAGGTGTAAACAAATCAATGATTGATTGAGGAATAATTTTACCGTAGCTGACAAGGACGCCAATAGGTGATTCTAAAGCGAGAATATTTTCGTAGACATCTTTTAGACGAGTTGGTTGCCAAACTGGGATGTTATGAGCATGAGCAAATTTTTTGACAGCTGGCTCGGCTAACTTACCGCCACGACCTTTGGGCGCATCCGGTTTGGTGATGACTGCTGCGATAGGAAACTGGGCTTCATAAAGAGCTTTCAGTGCAATCAGACTATGCTCTTCAGTGCCAAAAAAGACGATTGGTGGCATATTGTAATTTAACCCCATAGATCTGTATTGTTTTCAATTTGTGTTTTATAATCAAGTGGCTGAAGCTCACCTTCTTTGTCTAAAGTGTAAAAAGCATCAGTCTGATCTTTTATGTGATCAATAAAAACTATTCCATTGCAGTGGTCAATTTCATGTTGCAGGACACGCGCTAAAAATCCTTCAGCCTTGAATCGCACTTCATTGCCTGAAAGATCCATTGCTTTAACACGAACTTTGCTGTGGCGAGGAACTTTACCGTAAATATGTTTTACGCTCAAACAACCTTCATAATCAGCAATGACTTCGCCTTCATATTTCACTATCTCTGGATTGATTAATGTCATAAAATCACGGCTAGATTTTTGATTAAAATCATCTCTAACAATCACTATACGTTCTAATTTATCAACCTGAACAGCAGCTAGAGCGGCGCTAATTTCATGCGGTCGTGAATCTTCCCAATCTAGAGCAGCAGCTATCATATCATCGGATAATTTTTGCACTTCATCAGTGATAACGTGAATTCTGGTGGATTTTTGCCGTAAATGCGGATTTGGCAAGGCAATAATGTCATCTTTAGTCATAGGTTAATTATATCAGAGTAGCGATATTGGGTCGAGTTCGGCCTGCCAGTGCTGTTGAGGGATATGAGACAGGAGACTGACTAAATCTTGACGGCGTTTGGCTTTAATAATTAGTTGCCAACGGTAAGTGTTGCGCACTCGTTCGTAAAAAGCTGGAGTTGGTCCAAGAATTTCCATATCATTAGTAATATAATTGCGTAGGGTTTTAGCTAATGTACGTGAATTTTTGATGGCTGTGGCTTCAGTTTTATAAACGCAGGTTAATTTCAGCAGGTGGCAAAAAGGTGGGAAGTTGGCACTTTGGCGATGTTTAATGGTATGTTGGTAAAAATCATGGTAGTTTTGGGCTAATCCAGTCTTGATAGCTATATGATTTGGCTGAAAACTTTGGACAATGACTGTTGTTGGATGGTGTGATCGTCCAACACGACCGATCACTTGAGCTAATAGTTGGAAGGTGCGCTCAGGCGCTGTGAAATCAGGTAGATTCAATCCGGCGTCGGCTTGAACAACTCCAACGGTTCGCAGGTTTGGTAAATCAAGTCCTTTAGCGATCACCTGTGTACCAATAATTAGATCAATTGTTCCGTTTCTCAGCTCAGTATAGCGTTGGTCAACAGAATAATTATTATCGGTGTCACCGTCAAAGCGGGCGATAGATTGTTTAGGGAATATTTTAGCTAATTCGGTTTCAATCTGTTTGGTACCAATGCCTTTATGGATGATATCGGCGTGATGACAATCAGGACAACTGGTGGTTACAGTGGTGTGAAAACCGCAAATATGACAAACCAGACGGTGCTTGTCGGCGTGTAAGGTTAGTGGAGTAAAACAGCGTGGACAGCCGGCTTGCCAACCGCAATTTTCACATAAAGTAATGGCGGCAGTCCCTCGACGGTTATGGAATATTAGAGCTTGTTGTCCAGCTTCAAAAGTTTGTTGTAGATTGGTTAGTAGTGTGTCTGATAAAAAATGATGCCGGTTAAAGTTGGTTCGTTTAGTCATATCAATCAGCTTAATATCAGGCTTGATGGCGTCCGGTCGGGCGAGCTGGGACATGGAGATAATTGGTCGATTAGTTTTCTGGGCTAAAAAGTAATCGCTGACATTTGGTGTGGCGCTACCTAAAATGAGCTTGGCTTGGTGTTGTCTGGCGAGAATTGATGCAGTGCGTAGAGCGGAATATCGTGGTGATTGCTCTTGCTTGAAGCTAGGCTCATGACATTCGTCAATAACGATTAGTCCAAGTTGGTGTATTGGCATAAATAGAGCAGATCTTGGGCCGATGATAATGATAGGCTCAGACGAGTTGATGATCTCCAACCATAATTGATGACGTTCTGATTCTGTTTGTCTTGAATGGGTAACGATGACAGACTGGAAATGCTGACGAAATTCGTCAACCAACTGAGTGGTTAAAGCGATTTCTGGGACTAGAATAATTGAAGAGAGACCTTTATTTTGGGCAATTTTTGCCAAATTAATGTAAACCAATGTTTTGCCAGAGCCAGTAATGCCGTGTAATAAAAATGTACCGGTCGTTGAAGAGTCGATTGTTTTTAAAGCTGTGGTTTGATCGTTAGTGAATACATTTTTTGTTCGATTGGGGGAGTTAACAGATAAGGATTTAGTGGTTTTATGACGACGTTTTTTATACAACCCACGAGGCAAGATAGTATGCCATACGGTGGCTAGATGCGTGTAGTAATATTGACTCATCCACAGAGCGGTTTGGATCAATGGCATTGGCAACGGTGAATGTGGTAACGTATCGATAACTTCTTTGACTGCAAAATCAGGTTTGCTGGTTTTTTGTAAAATTACACCAACTGTCCGGCTTTTACCAATTTCAACTATCACTAAACTGCCAACCACTAAATCTTTGTCTGAACTATAAGTAAAAGACTGTGTGTCGTTACGGACAATTTTAATTGGTGACACCAGGTAAAAATTCATAAACCTATTATACAGCGTTCAATCTGCTACAATAAGCATATGTATTTTAAAAGTCGTATGGAAGCTGGCGCAATTCTAGCGGAGCAATTGATGGAAAAGTATCGCTATGAGAACTGTGCGGTTGTGGCACTTGGTGAGGGTGGTGTTTTAATTGGCGAGCAAATAGCGGTGAATTTGCACTGTGTCTTGATGATGCTACTTAGTGAAAGCATTGCAGTGCCGGGTGAAGGTGTAGATTTTGGTGCTATGTCGCAATCTGGACAGTTTACTTATAACAGTCAATTCTCGGACGGTGAAATTAAGGAGTATGCTAGCGAGTTTCATGGCTATTTGGAGGAGCAAAAACGTGAGGCTCATCAAAAAATGAATAGGCTGTTGGGTGACGGTGGGATTATTGATAAAGATTTAATCAGAGATCGGGTGGTTATTTTAGCTAGTGATGGTTTTGGAGATAACTTGTCGTCTTTGGATGTGGCGTTGAGTTTTCTTAAGACAGTGCGAATTGAAAAATTAGTGGTGGCGGTGCCCTTTTGTGGTGTAGCGGCGGTTGATAAATTACATATGACTGTTGATGAAATGCACATCTTGGATGTCAAAGAGAATTTTATGGGATTAAATCATTATTATGATGATAATAATCTGCCATCAAAAGAAGATACGGTAGCTAAGATTAATCAAGTAATTATGAATTGGAGATAAAAGCTTGCCGAGTGTTGTAAAATTGTGTTACACTTGGAATTAACGAAAGGGAATTGGGAGGAAATGCTAGATATTTTTATTACATCTCGGGTGCGGCGCAAAATAGTGGTTGTTTATGCCAAATATCCTGATTTTCATACGCATGTTAGAGGTTTAGCTAAGCTGATTAAAGAAGATCCCGGTAATATTCAACGTGAACTCAAGCGATTGGAAAAAGTAGGGTTTCTAAAAAGTGAAAAACAGGGTAATTCACGAACTTATTCTACTAATAAACAATTTCCAATATTCAAAGAGCTACAAAGTATGGTGATTAAATCACAACAATACTCAGGGCGTCAAAAACGAAACCTATCTGATGTTGAATAATGGATTTGTTCAATAAAATTTTGATTTCTAGAGGTCTGACGACTCAAGCATTGCGTCAAAGATTTCTACAGCCTGATTATGCGAGCACTAAGTATGATCCTTTTCTCCTGCCAGATATGCAAAAAGCCGTCGAGCGGTTAAAACAGGCACATCAAAAACAGGAGAAGATTGTTATTTATGGTGATTATGACATCGATGGGTTAAGTGCTACGGCGCTTCTGTTGGATGCATTTGGTAAGTTCGGCTTTGAAAATATTGAGGCGTTTATCCCAAACCGGTTTGTCGAAGGCTATGGCATGACTATGGGTGCGGTTGATAAAGTGGCGGCAATGGGTGCGAATTTAATTGTGACGGTTGATACTGGTAGTTTATGTCATGCGGAGATTGAATATGCGTCTAGTTTGGGGATTGATACGGTGGTGACTGATCATCATAATGTCGCCGAAACCCCGCCACCGAGTATTGCGGCGGTTAACCCAAAGTTTGCTGGACATGATTATCCGTTTCGTGATTTATGTGGTGCAGGCGTGGCGTTCAAGTTGGTACAAGCCTTACAGGGTGAGCTGGATGGTTTACCGGACGGACACGAGAAGTGGCTGCTCGATTTGGTGGCACTGGGGACGGTATGTGATATCGTTAAGCTTGAGGACGAGAATCGGGCCAATGTCTATTGGGGTTTGGAAGTGTTGAAAAAACAGCGACGAACAGGCCTGAAGGCTTTGATGACCGTGGCTGGTATGGAGCCGGTCAAGGTGAATGCTCGAAGTTTAGGCTTTGGTCTAGGGCCACGGATGAACGCTGCAGGTAGATTGGAAACGGCGCAACATGCGTTGGACATGCTGGTGGCAGACGATGGTTTGACGGCGTTAGCGGCTAGTGAAAAATTGGAGGAATTAAACATTAAACGTCGTAGCATTCAGGATGAAATTTTTGAAGAAGCGTGTCAGCAGGCTGAGGAGTTGGCTGATGATCGAGTACTGGTGGTGAGTAGTGATGGCTGGAATCACGGTGTTATCGGCATTGTGGCGTCGAAATTGGTGGAAAAATATAAAAAGCCGGTGTTTATCATTGGCGAGTGCGGCGAGGAGGCAACCGGTTCGGCACGCAGTTTTGGTGATTTTTCAGTGGCAGATGCCGTGCGAGTAGCGGATGACATTATCATCAAAGGTGGTGGTCATGGTGTGGCGGCTGGCGTGACGCTGGCAACTGAAAAGATTGGTGATTTTCGCCGACGAGTCAATGAGTTTTACGATTCACTGCATTTGACGAACCAAGAGCGATATTTATTGCCGCAAGCTGATGTGGAAATCGATGATTTTTCGGAAATTAATGAGGAATTGGTGGAAAATTTGGCAAAAATGGAGCCATTTGGTAACGGTAACCCTGAACCAATTTTGAAGATTTCCCAAGCGACAGTTTTGAGTGCCAGGCGTATGGGGGCAGATGGACAACACGTCAAGCTAACACTGCGTGATAAAAACGGTAAAGTATTGCAAATGTTGGCCTTTAATGCGCCGGAGGAGTTTTTCTGCGAACCAGGTGATGAAGTGTCAGCCTGGTTCCAGCCGATTATTAACGAGTGGCAAGGAGTACGGACGGTCGAAGGGCGATTGTTACACCTTGACAAAAAGTTATATTTTTGATAAAATAGTATAAATAACCTTATCAGAAAGTAGTATATTATGTCATATAAATTATCTAACCGTCGAACCCCTGAAACGAATAATCAAGCAGGACAAGAATGGGAAGTTCTGTCTTACAACCAAGAATCGTCATGTAAATGGTCTGCAGATGCATCCCCAGAATCAAGTAGTATATGTAATATAGGGGGGTTAGAATTGCGGAATATGTTCGCTTACAATCTTGAAACATATCCTACGGCTGAGCAAGCTAAACGAGCTGCTGTAGAAGAATTGACTTCAGGATTGCACGATGAGTGGCGCAGACCTCGTCTACGTAAAGATGGCACTTATAAGCCACAGGAAGAAGAGACAGCTGATAGGGCATGGATAGAAAAACATAATACAGAAATAGTTGATATTGCAAATAGTGATTTCGCTGATTTGCCACAAGACTGGAAACAAGAATATCAAGATTCTGCGCAATTTTTGGTTGATCTGTTTCATGAAGACGGATTATGTGAAGCATTAAACCTGGTCTATTGTGTAACATTTTTTCCTAATGAGTATGATCATAAAAAATTGGCTTCTCAGTTACATAAATATTTAAGCTCACGACCGTCTTGCAATATACAGACTAAGGGAGTGTTAGCTAAGGGTCTTAGGTTTGGTGTTAATAGCTTTGATAAGCTATATGAATCTGAAAAAGAAGATCTTTTCCGTTTGGCTGAGTTTGCGATTGATTTGGCTCATAGTGATCATGAGATTACTTTCGTAATACTTACAGATGATAAAGTTTTTGGTATGAATAAGTATCAGTTTGTTCAGGATCGGAGAACGGAGGACGACGAATATGATGATGAATATTTGGCACAATATTTCATTTGCAAAATAGATCCTCATCTGTTACAATGCAAGAAGTATGGTACAAGTAACACGTAAAGATCAGAAGGAAGCGAACGAGAATATTATTCGTCGTTTTAATCGCAGGGTGCTACAAAGTGGCGTCTTGGCACAGGCAAAGGCTGTAATGCGCTTTGAAAAATCAATTTCAAAAACTGAGCGTCGCAAAAAGGCGATTATTCGTCAAGCACGTCGTGCTGACAAAACAGCTAAAATGCGCCTTGGGGTGCGTTAATGTCGGCGCTAGCCAAGCGCATCTCTGACGAAATGAAAGCCGCTCTTTTGGGCGGCAATCGTTTTCGGGGTGATGTCCTGAGAAATCTTAAAGCAGCAATTTTGAATGAGGAAGTTTCCCTAGGTAAGCGGGAAGCGGGACTTAGTGATGTGGAGATTGAAAAAGTTTTAGTACGTGAAGTTAAAAAGCGGGCTGAATCAGCAAAAATGTATCGTGAGAATAATCGTCCAGAATTAGCAGAACCTGAAGAAAAGGAAGCGGCAATTTTACAGGAATTTTTGCCAGAGCAACTTAGTGAAGACGAGTTGCGGATGGTCGTTGAGCAAGTGATGGCTGAGATTGGTGACGTTTCATTACAGCAACAAGGGCAGATTATTGGCATGGTAAAGTCTAAGGTTGGCAACACGGCTGACGGCGCTATGATTGCTAAGATTGTTAAAGAAAAACTAACGGAATAAAGGGGTATAACGATGATTATTTTTTTTGGGCCGGCTGGCGCTGGTAAAAGTGTACAGGGACAGATTCTGGCGGCACGGCATGGCTGGCGTTGGATGAGTGCGGGTCAGCTACTACGTGACACACGTGACGCAGAGTTAATTCAGCGTATGCAATCTGGTGATTTGGTGTCGCCTGAAATCATCAATCGAATCATTGGCGAATCGCTTGATTCGGCACGAGATTTGAAAGGTGTGGTGTTGGATGGCTATCCTCGTCAATTAGCGCAGGCAGAGTGGCTAATTGATAATAAAACTCATCATGGCCGGGATATTAAGCTGATTATTGTATTAGAGGTGCCACGACAAGAAATTTTAGATCGTCTTAAGGTGCGTGGTCGGGCTGATGATACGCCTGATGCGATTGATAAACGATTGAGTATTTATCGTAGTGAAATTTATCCAATGTTGGATTATTTCAATGATCAAGGTGTGCCGATCATTCATATGAGCGGTGTTGGCACGGTGGGCAGTGTGCATGATCAAATTGAAGCAGAGTTGGTTAATCGGGGAATTGTTGAGGGAGTATAAATGAATTTGATTACTGGTGAAAAAACAGCCCAACAACTGGCGGACATGCGTGAATGTGGACGGATGTTGGCAATAATTTATGATGAATTACGTCAAAAAGTTACAGCTGGTATGAGTGAGTTGGATGTGAATGATTTCGTAGCTAAGCGTATTAAGGATTTTGGCGCCGAAGCGACTTATTTAACGGAAGAAGTAAAATTTCCTGGAGTGATTTGTGTATCAACTAACGAACAGCTAGTGCATTCACCACCGACTGATTATGTGTTTGAGAAGGGTGATGTTGTAAGTTTTGATTTGGTTATTAGTTATCGGGATATGAAAACGGACAGTGCCTTCACGATGGTGGTTGATGAAAGTCCACGAGGTGCTAAAAAACATCTTTTAAGGGAAACGGAAAATAGTCTGTATGCTGGTATTGATGCAATCTCTGGTGATGGCACTCGAGTGGGTGATATTTCAGCGGCGATTGAGTCAGTCTTAAAAAAGGCAAAACTAGGAATTGTTCGTGAGCTAGTGGGACATGGCGTGGGCTTAAAAATGCATATGAGTCCAGAAATTCCCAATTATGGCACAAAAGGTACAGGTGTAGTACTACATGCAGGTGATACAATTGCTATTGAGCCAATGGCTAGTTTGGGTGGTGAAAAAATTATCACCGATACAGATGGCTGGACGATCTCGATGAAAGATGGTTCGCTGGGGGCGCATTTTGAGCATACCGTCTTGATTACGGAAAACGGTGCAGAAATTATCACTAAATTATAAATTGATTTCTCGGTATTTAAAGTATGGCATAGGATTATTAGTGCCAGATCCGCTACCCCATGCCCCTGGGCTCGGAAGTCCGTGTTCTTTTCGCCAGTCTAGTTCGGTTTTCCATGCGCAACCGCCACCACTACTCATCATATTTCCTAGCTCAGCCTGAGATGTGCCAGAATAGCTTTCGGCATAGATAAAGATTTTATCCTTACCGCAAGTTATTACACGTATATCAGGACCATGCTCTCTCCTCTCGCGATTAGGACCGCCCTCAAGTGCCTTTAATAAATCATAGCCAATCAGTTTATTCTTAGCCAACTCTGTACCATAGCCACCACCTTGATAAATTTTTAAACCTGTCTGTGTGTCTATCTGACCTTCATCGGGTTTTGCGTAGAATTTATCATAGCCGCTATAATATTTCATAGGTATTTTTTTATTAAGTGATCTGGTATAAATGCGCAAAGCATTTTCCACCTGATTTAAAGTAACGTCTACTTTGGCGTCATAAGCTTGGTGTTTAATGCCATTGTACATCACAAAACCAACTGCTGTTAAAATAGCAATAATTGATATTACTACTAGTATTTCCATAAGAGTAAAACCATTTTTGCTTCTCATGTATTAAAATATAGCAGTCATTTTCTTGCAAAGCAATAGGCATAACCTGTATAATATGAGTTATGCAAGAACAATCTCGATACATTGTGGGAATTGATGTTGGTACAAAAAATGTCCGATGTGTGGTTGGCTATAGCGACACCATGGGCGGATCACCGAAAATTATCGGTGTCGGTGCGGTAAAAAATACTGGCATGCGTAAAGGTGTAGTAACTAATTTAGCTGGGCCAGCTGCGGCAATTGATGCAGTGCTGGAGATCGTAGAAAAAATGAGCGGTCATCAAGTTCATAATGCTGTATTGAGTGTTAACGGATCGCATATTATTAGCACAAAAGCTGATGGCATGATTACGGTTGGTACGGTTAATAATGAAGTGACTCATGATGACGTGGAGCGTTTGGAAGATGTCGCTACAACTGGTAAAGTGCCACAAAATCGAGATATTTTAGATATTGTGGCTCATTCATATAAACTGGATGGACAAGATAATATTAAAGATCCAATTGGTATGAACGGCGTACGGTTGGAGATTAAAGCTAATATTGTATCAGGACTGTCACCACATATAGTCAATCTCAGAAAGTCAGCTGAGATGGCTAAAGTTGAGGCTTCTGCGGTGATTCCGTCAGTTTTGGCGTCTGCTCAAGCGGTCTTGAACGAGAATCAGAAAGAAAATGGTGTGGCGGTGCTGGATATTGGCGCTGCAACAACTGGCGTGGCGGTTTTTGAAGAGGGTGATTTGCAATATCTATCAGTTATTCCATTGGGTGGTCAGAATGTAACGAATGATTTGGCGATTGGTCTTAAAACTGATCCAGAAATTGCTGAAACGGTGAAATTGGCTCAGGCAAGGTTTAGTGGTGAGGCTTTAGGATTGGTAGATGTGAAACATGAAAAGAAAACCTATCGATTTGATCAAGCGGAAATTGACGAGATCGTTGAAGCTCGCTATGAAGAGATTTTTGAGGCAGTTGCTAAGGAATTGAAGAAAGCTGGACGATTAGGTAAGTTGCCAAGCGGTGTGGTGTTGACTGGTGGTGGTGCTAATGTCAAAAACTTGGCAGAGTTTGCTAAAGAGCAGTTGTCGGTAGCGGCACAAGTTGCCTTGCCAGTAGGCTATACGGGTGTAAGTGAAGATGTGAAAAAGCCAGAATTTGCGGCAGCTGTTGGATTGATGATGATTGATTCATTTAATTCGACTTACGGTGGTGGTCAAAAAGTTCACGAGATAGCTCATAAAACTGACGGATTCCTGAAGAAGTTGTTTGCAAGGTTTAAATAGTTTTGGCAGATGATAAAAAATGATATACTATAGGTAAGAATTAGGAGAGGAAAATGCCACAAATACAACCAAGTGAAGTTCAAACTTTTGCCAGTATTAAAGTAGTCGGTGTCGGCGGTGCTGGTGGTTCAGCAATCAATCGTATGAAAGAAGCTGGACTTTCTGGTGTGCAATTTATTGCCATGAATACTGATGCTCAGGCGTTACACAATTCAAAAGCTGATGTTAAGATCCATTTGGGTCGGGGAACGACTAATGGCCTGGGGGCTGGAGCTGATCCGACAGTTGGTGAAGCGGCAGCACAAGAATCTCGTGAAGAAATCAAGAAATCTCTTGAAGGCGCTGATATGGTTTTTGTAACGATTGGTGCTGGCGGTGGAACTGGCTCTGGAGCTGGCTATATCGTGGCAGAAATAGCAAGGGAGATGGGGATTTTGGTGGTTGGTGTGGCAACTAGACCGTTTAGTTTTGAGGGCGAAAAGCGCCGTGTTAACGCTGAGTGGGCAATTTCGCATCTTGGACGGCAAGTTGACACTTTGATTACAATTCCAAATGATCGGTTACTGCAAACGATTGATCGTCGCACGCCATTACTAGAGACCTTTAAGATCGCTGATGATGTATTGCGTCAGGGTGTGCAAGGAATCTCAGAGTTAATTACTGAACATGGTTTGATTAACTTGGACTTTGCCGACGTTAAGGCGATTATGAAAGATGCCGGCTCCGCCTTGATGGGAATTGGTCGGGCAAGTGGTGATGATCGTGCGGCACAGGCTGCACAGCAGGCAATTGAATCGCCACTCATTGAGGTGTCGATTGATGGCGCTAAAGGTGTACTCTTTAACGTCACTGGTGGTTATGATATGAGCATGGCGGAAATTCAAGAAGCTGCTGAGATTATTACTGGAGCTGTTAGTCCTGACGCTAATATTATTTTTGGTGCAACTCTGCGTCCAGAAATTGAAGATGAGCTGGTAATTACGGTTATCGCTACTGGCTTTGACAGCGATACTTTCAAGCGACAAGAGGTCAGCCTCAACTCTGAAAATAGTCAGCCAACCGAGTCGGAAGTTGATGAGGAGATGGTTAAAAATATTGATATGGAATTAGACAAGGCGGATGTGGCGGATAATTTCAATAACGAGTCAGAAGAAAATATCTGGGATAAGCCACCTGTTGAAGCCCAAGAAGATCCAGAAGATGATATGCCAGCCTTTTTGCGTCGTCGTAAGAAAAATAAGGAGTAGACGTGGGGTTTAATATAGGCAATAGTCGGGTGGTTGAGTCCAGAGAAGTGTCTGGCGGTATGGCTATTCGCCGTCGCCGTGAAGCTCCAGATGGCAAACGGTTTACGACTTATGAAAGAATTGAAAAGCCAAATCTAGCAGTGATTAAGAAAAACGGTGAGCGTGAACTATTTGATAGGGGCAAATTAGCTAATGCGGTTCATCGTTCAGTTGGTAAATTTTTCAAATCAGAAGAAGAAGTTGAAAATATTATCAATAACGTTGAGGATGCTTTATATGCTTTGGGCGATTCTGAAGTTACCTCAAAACAGATTGGTGACCAAGTAATGAACGAGCTAGCTGATCGTAATGAAGTAGCGTATGTGAGGTTTGCTAGCGTTTATCATAAATTCAGTACTCTGGATGATTTTGTGAAAATTTTAGATCAGCGGAGAAAAGATTAAATGCGAATAGTGGTTGTTTATAAAGAAGAAAGCGATCACGCTCGTGAAGTTTTTGATTATCTGCGGGATTTTGCCAGGCAAACCGGTCATGTTATTGAAGAGATGGATCCAGACAGTCCAGCTGGTGCTGATTTTTGTCGAACTTATGATATCGTGGAATATCCAACAGTTATCGCATTATCTAATGATGGGCAATTGCAAAACATGTGGCGTGGCCGACCACTGCCAACAATTAGTGAGGTGAGTTATTATGTATAAGTTTTTTGCTCAATGGTTTTCTAAGCAAGATAAGCATCGAAAAATTGCTGAGATTTCGCTACTGACGGGTGCAGGAGTTGGCTTACTGGCGTCATTTATCCTGTCTATCGAAACATTGGTCCTGGCAAAAACTCCAAATATAGTCCTTGGGTGTGATTTAAATGCAGTGATCAGCTGTAGTAGCGTGGCTCAGCATTGGTCGGCGTCGCTGCTTGGTTTTCCAAATGCCTTTATCGGCCTTATGGCTCTGCCTGTGATGGTAACTATTGGGGTGGCATTGCTGGCTGGCACTAAGTTTCCGCGCTGGTTTATGTTTGCGGCGCAGATTGGCGTCAGTGTTGGGTTTATTTTTGCGTTATGGATGTTCTATATGAGTTTTGTGGAAATTGGGGTGTTGTGTCCTTGGTGTCTAACACTTGATGTTGGCATGTTGCTAATTTTTGGCGGCATGACAAGATACAATATCCTAACTGGGGTTATCACTGGAAAAAAAGTAAAAAAAATTGTTCAAAATGATTATGACATAGTGCTGCTGATGATAATCATCACTTTGGCTGTTGTTATGATTTTGGCAAAATTTGGTGATCAATTATTATAAGAATTTTTATGTTATATTAAAAAACTTATGCTATAATGATAACCACAAGTTAATTACTAATAAAAATAATAGAAGTCGAAGGTACATCTTAATACAATGATGTCGGAAATGAATAAAAGTCAAAGATTAGTGATCAATCAGCGACGATTTGCTGGTCCTCGGCTTGTTTTGTTTGTCAGCCTCATGATCTGTGTGGTCGTTGGCATATTCTTTATGGTTGGAAATCTATTGACTCGTCAGGGTAGTGCGACGGTGATGGGAGATATGGAATGGTCATTTAGTCAAATTACTTCTATCGACGCCCACACCTGCGCCCTCACCACCGAAGGCAAAGCCTACTGCTGGGGACAGGGTGGTAGTGGTCGATTAGGCAACAACTCCACCACCAATTCATTAACCCCAGTAGCCGTCCAAATGCCAGCCGGCGTCAGTTTCCAGTCCATCGCCGCTGGCAGCGCCCACACCTGCGCCCTCACCACCACCGGTCAGGCCTACTGCTGGGGATGGAATCAATATGGCCAACTGGGTAACAACTCCACCACCAATTCATTAACCCCAGTCGCTGTCCAAATGCCAGCCGGCGTCAGCTTCCAGTCCATTACCGCTAACGGCAACCACACCTGCGCCCTCACCACCGAAGGCAAAGCCTACTGCTGGGGATGGAATGAATATGGTCAACTGGGTAACAACTCGACCACCAAGTCGTCAATCCCAGTCGCTGTCCAAATGCCAGCCGGCGTCAGCTTCCAGTCTATCACTGCTGGCGGCCTCCACACCTGCGCCCTCACCACCAAAGGCAAAGCCTACTGCTGGGGGTTGAACGTCGACGGCCAACTGGGCAACAATTCCACCACTAACTCCCGCATCCCAGTCGCCGTCCAAATGCCAGCCGGCGTCAGCTTCCAGTCCATCACCGCTGGCGTTGCTCACACCTGCGCCTCCATCTACGATCGGATCTACTGCTGGGGACATAATAACAATGGTCAACTAGGCAACAATTCCACCGCCAATTCATTAACCCCAGTCGCTGTCCGAATGTCAGCTTTCGTCCTCTTCCAGTCTATCACTGCTGGTGGTGACCACACCTGCGCCCTCACCACCGAAGGCAAAGCCTACTGCTGGGGGCTGAATCACCAAGGTCAACTGGGCAACAACTCCACCGCCAACTCGCTAACCCCGTTGGCAGTTAGTTCAGCTGGCGTTAATGTGCCAGTTGAGCAATCAGCTAGTCGGTTATATAAATGGAACAATGCCGTTCAGCCAGGAACGCCATTGGCTGCAACCAATGCGGTGGCCACTTTACCAGAAGTTGGTAGTTCGTTCCGGATTAGGGTGGGCCTGACGGCGGCCGGCAATAAAACTCTTCAGTCCATTACCGCTGGTGATGAACACACCTGCGCCCTCACCACCACTGGTCAGGCCTACTGCTGGGGATGGAATCAATATGGTCAACTGGGTAACAACTCGACCACTAACTCCCGCATCCCAGTCGCCGTCCAAATGCCAGCCGGCGTCAGCTTACAAAATGTCATTCGCGGTGACGCCCACACCTGCGCCCTCACCACCACTGGTCAGGCCTACTGCTGGGGACGGAATCAATATGGCCAACTGGGCAACAACTCCACCGCCAATTCGTCAATCCCAGTCGCCGTCCAAATGCCAGCCGGCGTCAGCTTCC
>CAUUZR010000011.1:0-17278 GCA_963549685.1 uncultured Candidatus Saccharibacteria bacterium
ATTATTATATCCCCAGGCCCACAGGCTGCCGTCTTGTTTGATGGCGAAGGAGGAGTAATTACCAGCGTAAAACTGTTTGACGTTATCTAGTACCTGGACTGGAGTATGTTGGTTGGTGGTAGTGCCGTTACCTAATTGACCATAATTATTATATCCCCAGGCCCACAGGCTGCCGTCTTGTTTGATGGCGAAGGAGGAGGAGTTTATAGTGTAAACCTGTTTGACATCTCCCATAAATTCCTGCTTTTCACCCAACTTAGTCACACTGCCGGCCGCAATATTGGCTGGTGCTGGCAGATTGCCTATTTTCACTTTAAAATTGGTAACATGACAGTCTTTATCACCAGGATTACCCACTGGTGTGTAAGTATAAGTATTGCCATCATCATTTGAATATTCCACCTGACTACCTTGTGGTACATCAGCCATCGAGCCAACTGTAAAACAAGTGCCTGCTGGAATAATTTCTTTAATCTCGGTATTTTTGGCATCCAAATTACCGTCATTATTGTAACTTAATTTATAACGTAGTTTTTCCGTCGCATTGACAACACTGGTACTGTCATCAGCTGTACCAAATATTCCGTCAGTGCCAGCACTGATACCCTCTTTTTTCAGCCGTAAATCTGCCCGATACACCGTGGTACCAGCTTTGGCAGTGTTATTTTGCAAAGTATCTTCTGATGCTGGGCTGTCTTCACCGATGGTGATGGTGTTTTCTATATTAGATTTATCTGGTGCATCATCCGCCACTGTTCCTGTAATACGAAAAGCACTATTAGCACCTGACGGCAAACAAACATTCTGATAATCAGCACCACCTAATTGCCAACGCTTGGCAGTAGCATCATAAGTAACTTTTACTGCTGTACCAATTGGCTTGCCTTGAGGGTCAATTGGTAAAACTGGCATACCGGCTGAATTTAATAAATGCAGTTCTGTGAAGTCATGATTAATATTTTCCAGTTTGGCTGGGTACTGCTCAGTAATATACACACCACAAACTGGCGCTATACCTTTATTCGCAAAATTAACAGTATAAGTAATTTGCCCACCTGGCGCTACTCCCGGATAGCTACCAGCTGGGTTGGCTGTCTTTTTAATCTCCAGATCAGCGTTAGGCGTTCTGGTACTGCTATCATCTTTATTATTATCGGGATTTTCATCTCTGGTGATTGAAGTGATTTCTGAATGATTGGTCACCGTCGTACCAGCTGGAATATCAACTTGGGTGTATGGATTGGTCATCTGCATTTTGACTAATACGTCGTGCGGTCCGTCCAAACCTGCCAGTGTACCATTGTTAGCCGGCACGATAATCGTGTGAGTTGGATAAGTACCAGCAGGAAAATCATTCAAGCTGGTCTTAAAATTAGAGTTGGCGGTAAAATTATAAGTTGCGGAAATATTAAGTGTAGAGAGTTTTGGTGCGTTATTTTCATCATAATAATAGATTTTTTCACCGTTATTCGGTATGACTGCTAAAATCGTTACATCGGTTTTACCATCACCATCATAATCTGGCAGTCCATCAATCACCACCGCTCCCTGAGCTACTTCACGGCTATTATTACCGTATTGAATAAAGTAATCTACCGCATCCCCCGGCAAAACCGTTGGCGATGTAGTGTTTTTACGGACATACGGATCTGGTAATGGCGTGGTGGCGGTTTTATTATCACCATTAGGATAAACCGTGTCTTCTGGAGTGGTGGTCGTAACTTCAGCCCCATTGGTTAATGCTGTGCCAGGAGCGACAGAGGCGTGAACCTTGGTGTTGTATTGAATGGTAATATCCACGCTATCACCTGGAATTAAGCCGGCCGCCTGACCGTTCTGGCGCAAGGAATTAGCTTCAGTATCCCATGTTAAGGTGGTTGGGTTAGTCTGACATGGTCCACCAGTGATAGTTGGCTCACCTATCGTCCAACCGCTTGGCGTAACCACATTAATCGTTTCATAACAAATTCCAGCTGGGAGAGTGTCGGTGATTTTAGTATTTTCCGCATAATGTTTGCCTTTATTAGTGATAACCAGGGAATAAATTAATTTGTCGCCTGCTATCGGATTAGTGTTGTTAACCTGTTTGCGTAACCATAAATCAGCGTTTTCCACTGTAACAGAAGAGTCGCTAGTTAAACAGAACGGCCCCGCTACTTGATTCTGATAACAACCCTTAACTGTGTTGGTAATTTGTCGACCACTCTGCACATTATCAGCCATTTTGACTCGTAATCGCAAAGTACCACCTTCCTGTGGCAATAAGTCGCCTTCACGCAAAGCCTGAGCAATCTTGACTTTAACTGTGGTCGTACCATCAGCGTTAGTGATGATTTCCACGTGTGGGCTACCCGTTACATTACTTTCATCACCCGACATACCGTGCTGAACTGCCAAACTATTCCACTTATGATAAATACTTTTCAATTGAACGCCATTTGGCACAGTATCAGTAAGCGTAACAACGGTATCGTTATTCTGCGAATCATTACTATAATCAATTAACCAGTCAAATTCCTGATTAGCCGTCACAATCGGTGTGTCAGTGTGTTTATTAATCATCAATCCTGGATCATCCAAAACGGTGGTATGTACAGTGTTACTAATAGCCTGAAGAGTATCATTAGATATAATAGCTGAATAATTAGAAATGATTACACCTGGTCTTGAACCGTTAGTATTTGGCCCGTCGCCATCATCATCATTAGTGACTGTCAGTCCAACTGTACCACTTTTACCACTGTTAAGTTGTGGTTTAACTGCAGTGGTATCATCCACCAGATATGCCACATATATAATATCTTTAGACTGCATTGAGGCAGGCGGAGCCCACACGCCAGCGCTAGTTTCTACCCCCAAACTAAACTTTTGATACACCATATCTGGTGTTAAAGGATTTTCAGCTGAGATGTTAGCTGGTAAACCTGATGAATTGGTAGCAAAATAAACCTTACAATTTGGACAATTATACTCATTATTATTAGCGTCCTTACCGGTGGTGTACGCTTGCTTAAAGATAGTGCGTTCTGGTATATGATCAATTATAAAAGTATCAGCAGTCGGAGTGTCACCAACTGAGCTAAACTGCATTTTATAATGAATATCTCCAGCGCTTCTTATCAAAGCTTCGTCCCGAGTTTTGAGGGTCTGCAGGCGTGGTGCGCCCTTAATGGTCGTGGTGGCGCTGATTGATTGGTTGATTGCCACACAATTATTAGGGTCATTAGCTCTAAGGATCGCATTAACTGTATAAGTAGAGTTATGACGTGGCCCACGTGGCACTGATAACTTCAAAGTAAACTTTCTAGATGCACCAGCTGGAATATCACCAACATTGACAGTTAATTTAGTAATTTTACCAGTTCCAGCCTCAGTTTCCTTAGTATATTGTCCACCGGTAAAATCAACAAAATCCAACAACGTCTGTTGACCGCCGACTTCAACGGTTGGTATAGGAATTTCAACTGTAGCGTTTTTGGCGGTGGCCGTGCC
Organism: uncultured Candidatus Saccharibacteria bacterium; assembly: GCA_963549685.1. Lineage (GTDB taxonomy): Bacteria > Patescibacteriota > Saccharimonadia > Saccharimonadales > Saccharimonadaceae > Nanosynbacter. Next base: position 3,493 of record CAUUZR010000011.1, read on the forward strand.
GTTATTAGTGTAATTTATATCATAACTCACCACTTCAGTCGGAGACGCCTCTGTTTTACCTGTAATGCCAGATGATTGGCGGAAACTAGCCAAATTTGGCACAACATGCGATACTTCATCGTCTTTGAACGACATAGGTGTTGTTAAATCAACAACATCTCCATCTGCTTGTTGTCCAACACTCTGCGCTGATGAATAGGTGTTAAAAATAGCTTTATTATTTATATCATATGCTTTACAAACATCAGCTGGTTGATTAACTTTAACTGTAATCTCCCCAGTTACACCGTTTGGACGATCCACGCAACTACCACCAGCCGCCACACCAATTGGTGATAAGCATGGCACGTAAAACGCCACCCATTTAACTTTCGTAACATCGCTTGGCGCAGTTGACGACCAACCAGCCCCAGGATTATTCAAATTCTTATAATTAAACGCTGGAGGAGTGGCTGGATCATTATGATCGTTCAAAGTGTAGTAAAATATCTTACCCTTGGCGTTTGATGGCAGTGTTGCCGATACAAAAGTCTCACCATCGGGGATTTTATCCATCATGACTGTATTATCAAGACGCACCACACTAGTGTTTGAAGCGTGTAATAGATAGGTTGTTGTGTCACCCATCACCACTTTACCCCTCGTGTCTGTCACATCGTCACTATAAGGCGCACTATCATCAAGACCAGCGTTCAGCAGACCATAACCTGCCATCCTGGTACGCTCACCTTTGGCATATGCACCACGAGGGTCAGTATTAACATCTATAATCACCTTTTTGTCAGCTTGCTTTGGTTGAGTATTATCAGCGGTAAAATTGACCGTATTATTAATTTCAGTATCCTTGACGCAACCACTATAATCCACCATAAAAGTTAAGGTTTTTTGATCACCCGGAGCCATATGTTCCGTTCTCCAAGTAATGGTTTTATTCACCACATTAAGCACTCCATTGTCGCTAATATTAGAAATGCGTGAGGCTGGATCTGCCACTGAACAAACGCCAGTTAATTTAGTGAAAATATCACTCAAGTCGTCAGTAATAACTGGGTTGAAAATTGTTTCAACCTTACGTGAATTATAGCTATTTTTGATAGTAACCGAGTAAGTGGTTCTGCTATTATACGGAGCGCCAGAGTAGATGTGAGTCTGGTTGTTCAATACAATACCGGTGGCACTTTTATTGATAGATGGAGTTGGCGTGGATTCAATTTTAGTAATAGTTGGCTGATTGCCGTCAATATTTTTATCACTATCGCTCACCACAGCGGTGGTATTGGGTGATACGATCGTGGCATTAGCTTGGTATTTTACACTGTTTTGCGTACCATTTTTGGTACCAAAAATCACCCCCAGCGAACCAGTTACTCCTGCATTTTGCACCCCCAGTCGCCAATAAACTGAGTTGGCTGGAATATTTACTCCGTCAACTGTAATTGCTTTTGAAGTAAATTGACCACCTTGAGTGGCTGACTTAAATGACAAGTTTAAATCTTGATTATATCCAGATGTGAAGCTAGTTGGATCGGGAGTTGGCACGGGTAAATATGCAATTACATCACGATCATTAACATAATTTACCGAATAATCAACTGTGTAATTTATATTGGATCCAGCCTCAACAGTTGGCGTTGATTTGGCGGAAATCAAGAAAACAGTTTTGGGTGACCAATGAGCATTAAGTTTGCGAATAATCGGCGCTGGTCGATCGGCGCTAGATTTTAACAAAATTTTAGCTTGAATACAGGGGTAATTATTTTTGTCAAGACTAGAAATATCCAACACTCCACCAGATAAAGTATAGCCAGAATTGTTATCTCCCTGTCCAGTTAAAGTTAAAGCGTTATTAGGTAAAAGCTGTGGTGTGGCGCCACAGGTGTATAGTTGAAGTTTCACATCATCGTCATCGCTCCAAGTGCCAACAACGCTTAAATTAGTCCAAGAATAGAAAGAAGCTGGGCGAATTACTGAAGTAAATAGACTACCAGAAGCACCGTTTTGTACCGTAGCGGTAGCATTGACATGATCAATAGTTACTCCCTGATTTTGCTCTAAACCGGCATTATTTTGAAATGTCAATTGCCACTGACCACTGTTATCATCTTGACTAAAATAGGCTAAAGATGTTTGGTTTTGGGTGGAAAAATAGTAAAAACTACCAACCGCTACGAATAAAATAGCTATGGTAGCCAAAACAATACCAAACAATTTCTTTTTTATTTTCACCTCTATACCTCTTAGAACTAAAAGTTTTTACACCTTTAAGACATTACGTCTTAATAATTATAGTAACATAAGCTTAATCAAAAGCCAACCACACTCAGTTATTGCTCATCGTACATAGCAAAAACGACTCCAACTATATCTGTTGAAGTCGTTTCTAAAAGTGTGCAATGGCACGAAAATTCAATTTGGCTCCGGCAGCTGGGCTCGAACCAGCGACCTATTGGTTAACAGCCAACCGCTCTACCACTGAGCTATGCCGGAATACTCTTGTATTATACCTAATCAGTTTACAATTGTAAAGTTACCTTTTAACAATTTCTAATGCTTTTTGCAAAATCTCCACCTCTTTAGAACTATTTTCATCCGTCAAGTTGTTCCGCTGACGTATCTCCCGCTCCAGATTTGTCCACCACGGTGGATTCTCCTCGCTAAAATTTAACGAAATTGACCGCACCTCACCATCACGCTTCTCAAGTCTACCTAGTTCCACTAAATTATCAACGTGTTTTGCTACCGTCGAAACTGATTTATAGCCCAAAGCTCGCATAATCTCCCGATACGTCGGGCTATAGCCATTACCTTTGATAAACCCATCGATAAAATCAAGCATTTGCTTCTGCTTTTTAGTTAAATTCATAACTAAAATTATACAATCTTTTTGCTAGTTTCATCAATATCATAGGATGATGTTATAATCACTATATGAATAAGATTTTACTGACTGGAGGTGCTGGATATATCGGTAGCCACACCATTATTGAACTTATCAACGCTGGTTATCAAGTTGTCGTGATCGATAATCTAGTTAATTCTAGTGCGGAAAGTCTGCGTCGAGTTGAGGAAATTACAGGTCAAGAAATTATCTTTTACCGAGCTGATGTGTGTGACGAAAAAGTTTTAGACGAAATTTTCCAAGCTCACCATATTGACGCAGTTATTCATTTTGCTGGCTTAAAAGCGGTTGGTGAATCAGTTGTGAAGCCATTAGAATATTATGACAATAATCTATCTTCAACACTATCTCTCTTAAAATCAATGAAGCGACACGCTGTTAAGAAATTAGTTTTCTCCAGTTCAGCAACGGTTTATGGCACACCCAGCGAACTACCCTTAAAAGAAACCTCACATGTTGGCGACGGTATAACTAATCCATACGGTCAATCCAAATTTATGATTGAGCAAATTATTAAAGATTTTGCACTTGCCCATACAGATTTTTCTATGACAATTTTACGTTATTTTAACCCAATTGGCGCTCACGAATCAGGTAAAATTGGTGAAGATCCAAATGGCATTCCAAACAATTTACTGCCATATGTAGCACAAGTAGCGGTCGGCAAATTAGACAAAGTCGGCGTTTTCGGTAATGATTACGACACTCCAGATGGCACTGGTGTACGTGATTATATCCATGTAGTAGATTTAGCTCGTGGACACGTAGCGGCGCTAAATAATAGTCAAACCGGCGTTAATATTTATAACCTAGGCACGGGGCGAGGCGTTTCGGTCCTGGAGGTTATAGATGCTTTCTCGTTAGCTTGTGGACATAATATACCATACGACATTAAACCTCGACGTAGTGGTGATATCGCTGCGTGTTACGCTGATTCTTCAAAAGCTGAAAAAGAACTTGGCTGGAAAGCTGAATTTGATATTAAAAAAGCTTGCGAAGATACTTGGCGCTGGCAAAGTCAGAACCCAAACGGCTATAAAAATTAACTTTTACCGATGACAACTATAATATCTGCTTGAAATTCTTTGATTTCAGCCGGAATATTATCCTTATCAGCACCTACACCATAAATTTCCGTTAGCTTGTTGACAGTCTTTTCCTTATTATTTAATACATATATCTTATTTTTATCATAATTACGATTTTTCGTATTACCAATGTTTACCACTGTAAATCCTTGCTCCTCTAGTTTATTCTTCTCGGTGCGAGCCAAGCCATCAACTTCGGTGCCATTAAGCACAACTAATTTAGCGTTTTCTTGCGTAATATCATTGGCATATATATTTTTCTTAATATAGCTTTTGATATCATCATAATCAAAAGTTCCAGCTGCAGGTATCACCACGCTCGCTCCAGAAATATTACCAGTTTTCATCAAATTAGTACCGTCTTCCAAATCAACCAACGGCAAAGATTTAACTTTATCTGATTGATAATTCTTTGCCAGGTCAACTAAGGCTTGGATTTCCGGTGTCTCAAAGTTTGTACTAATATTATTACCTAAAGATTCCATAATATTCATAATTCGATTAATATCAGCTAGATTAGATTGGTTAACTTTATCAACAATTGCCTTAAAAACTTTCTGCTGATTACGTTCACGATCAAAATTACCACCACTCAAACCATAGCCGCCAGCACTACCACGCGCACGAGAAAAAGCCAAAGCCCGTTCGCCATTCATGTGAGCGACTTCACCATTTTTATAACGAACTTTAGTAGCTACATCATACATCTGTGGTGACCCATCATAAGTCTCAACCTTTACATCAATACCACCGATATTGTCAACCACCTCTGTTAGCACTTTCCAGTTAGCGTGTACTTGATAATGAATATCTAGACCTAAAACTGTTTTTGCGACATCAGCCATAGCCTGACGACCAGCTGCCTCAGCGGTTTTTTCATCACCACCAGTTGCATCCATTTTGCCACAACCATAACTTTCATTTAGCTTTCCAGCAGTCGTTCCTAACCAATTTCGGCAAGTGTGTTTAACATATAAATCGCGCGGTAAAGATACGGTGTAAATATCGCCTTTATCTTGATTATATGAAATGACCATAATTGAGTCAGCCAAATCAGCACCATCCCAGCCTTCTGGTGATGTACCAAATACCAAAATATTAGTTCTTCCTCCAGAATCTTCTTTCAAGCGCTGTTTCTGAAAAATTCCTAAGAAGTTACCATTAAACGTCTTGTTAACGGTATTAAGAATACGATAACCATTTACCACCACAAAAGCCAACGCTGCCACAATCAGAATACTAAATATAATATTTCTAATCTTTCTAAATTTATAAGCTGATTTGCTGAGTGGTTTTTTACCTTTTTGAAGACGTTTTTTATTAATTTTTTCGAGTTTTTTGGATACATCAGCTGATTTTTCTTGCAGTTTATCAATCTCACTCAAACTATTTTTAATATCAGCTTTGATATTGATGGTTTTATCCTGATTATCAACTGGCGGTTTACCAATATTACGTCGCAATGAAGTTGACGTTGAAGTTTGCGATCGATTTTTATTTTCACGCAAGCCAGACGTCGACTGTCGACGAGGTGTAAATCCATCAACTGAGAGTTTTTTCTTGTTCATTAACTCTATTGATTGTAGCGAAAATAACTGCCAAAATCAAATAGATATGTAGCGCATTGGGTAGTCCAGAAAAAAAATTCCACTGAATCAAGAAAGCTAGTAAAACCACCCACGACCATTTATATACTCTAGTCCAATAACTAAATAGGATAATAATTCCAAGCACTATAATTACACCCACTAAGCCGTTTTCTAATAAAATTTCTACCGCTTGATTTTGAGTAATTTCAGATGTGTTGCTAATTTTTCCAGTATACGCATAAATAGCTGAACCGGTTGCACCGCTACCGACACCAAACCATATCGTTGACGAGTCTCGTCGCCAAGTTTCTAGAGCTAACTTTATCATATTGGTTCGTTCATTGGTTGATCGCTCAACGTAACCGTCAAACAGCGCTTGTTGTGGCTGATGAGGCTGAGTACCAGGATCTATCTGTTTAGTATCAAAGCTACTACTTCTCTGTGCATGATTCGGTAAGCTAATTTTACCCAGACTTATGTGGTTAATGCTTTTTGAAATTGATTCATAAAACCCGTCTGTGACACGTGGATTAAGTTGTGTAAAAATACCGTGAAAAATCAAACCGGCGGAAAAACTTGAAATTAACAACACTATAGTGATCATCGTATTGCGAACGATTACTTTTTTGCTCATTTTTTGACCAATAAAAATCATCACTACCATGCTGATTACTCCAGCAAAAATAGCACCACGTGATAACGTTAAATACAATACTAATAAATTAGTCCACAGAATTATTTTTTCTATTTTAGTGGTGCGACCAATAAATTGTTGGTGGAGTAGATATAAAATTGGCACGAGTAATAAATTACCCAAGAACTGAGGTTCAATAGTGAAAGCGCTTGGTCTCGTAAAGCCAAAACCACGTGCCAAGCATCCTCGACATAACCCCCAGTCAATCCAAGTACCATAAATAACCTGTGCTATCGCCACTATAGAGATAACAAGCGACATAAAAACAAATATTTTTGTCATCTGTCTGATCAATTTAGTAATATCCAAAAGACTTAAAACTGCCAAAAAATCCAACCAAATAACCAACCAGACACCGCTAGTTAAAATTGTCCTAATCGTATTTGGCGACCAAACTACGCTTAAAATATTCCAAAAAACGAATAATCCCGTTAACCAAACAATTTTTTTATTAAAAATAACTTGACGATTTTTCCATACAGACGGCAAACCCAAGACAGCCAACACTACAATATAGATAAGCGTGATTGAAAATTCTAAATTAGCACCGCCAGCGGTACCAAAATGAAAATTAGGATAATACGAAAACCAAACCAAAACTGGTGCCAGCAACACCACTTTCTCTAACAAACTATACTCCAGGAAACTTTGCCACCAACTTGTAATAATTTTATCTTTCAAGCAACTTCTCCTTGATAAAATTCTCAAGTTTTTTAATGAAATCATCTCTTGAAAACTGTTGCGCCGAATCTTGAATGTACTTTTTATTAAATTTTATATCTTCTGCCTTTTCAATTGCATCAGTCAAGCTCTCTACAGTCTGTTCATCAAAAAATACACCATTTTTTCCATCAACAATATAATCTAAAGCACCACCATCATGATAAGCGATCACTGGTACTCCAGTACTTAAAGCTTCAATTGGTGCAATTCCAAACGGCTCTAAGCTGGGAAAAATAAATCCTTTTGCCCCAGCAACTAACCTGGCTAACTCTTGTGGATTTTGAATTACTGGCACAAATTTGATATTTTCAGCACCGCCTGCTAGTTGCACTAATTTATTATGTTCAGCACCATCACCCACTAGCACTAGCTTTCGATTTAGATTTTTAAAAGCCTCAACTGCTAGATCTAATCGTTTCCAATTAACCTGCCTGGACGTAGATATATAAAAATCACCCAATTTTACTTTAACATTAGCAAATTTTTCAGTTTCTACAGGAGGAAAAATAACATACGCCTGTCGATGGTAGTACTTCTCAATTTCACGTGCGGAATAAGTTGAGTTAGCAATCAACAAATCCGGTCGCTGGGCTAGAGCATAATCAATCTGACGTAATGGTCGTACCAATAGCTTAAAGAAAAAACGCACCACCGGATTAAGAACGCCAAAACCAGGATTTTTTACATAATCTTCATACATCCCCCAAAAATATTGTGTTGGCGGACCTTGTAAATAACTAATATGTAATTGGTTTTTATTTACTCTAATTCCCTTACTTTCTGCGATTGCTACCGATACAATAACGTCATATTCCGATAATTTTTTACCCAAATTATGAAAATACAACGCTCGAGGTAAACTGAGAATTTTACGTAACTTAACAGGAAAGATTTTCATCCAGCCAACTTTCACTTCACAATCCTGAAACCAATTAACTTCTTTGGCTGAATATTGCGAAGTAAAAATTGGTGCTTCTGGGAAAATCTCATGAATAGTTTTAACCACTTTTTCTGCACCACCATAAGTTGTCAACCAGTCTGTAACGATAGCAACTTTTTTATCCCCTAGCCAGGTTGGATTTTTCGTATAGCGATTCACCACTACTTCGCTCCTCGCCTAAACAACACCGAAATCACGGTCTTAAATAAGATTTGAATATCTAACAATAACGACCAGTTCTGGACATAATACACATCAAGCCGACGTCGCTCTTCAAAACTAATATTACGTCGACCAGACACTTGCGCTAGCCCCGTCAAACCCGATTTTACCGCCAAAATAATATCTTTTCGCTTGTATTGATTAATTTCTTGCGGAATTAGCGCCCGTGGTCCAACTAATGAAATATCACCCTTTATAGCATTGATTAATTGTGGCAGCTCATCAATTGAGGTTGCTCGCATAAATTTACCAATGGCTGTAATTCTTGGGTCATTTTCCAACTGATCACCGTTATCCCGATACTCTTTAATCAACTCTGGCCGACCCATTTTTGTAAAAGCCTCTTCCGGTGTTAAGCCATTATAAGCAACTTTATTGGAGCGAAATTTATAAATCTGAAACTCCTTGTTGTAGCGTGTGAGACGAGTTTGTCGGAAGAATATCTTACCACTCGGTTCAGAGATTTTCATAATAATCATCATAATCAGCATAATTGGCGAGGCAATAATAATACCAATCGTTCCTAATATCACATCCATTAGTCGCTTCCAAAAACGACCAACCCCGAATAGCTTGGTAACTTTTACGTCAATAATCGGCAATCCGCCAACAATTTCCACACTATTAAGCTGCGACAATAAGCGATCTTGATTTGGTACAAACATATACGCTAAGTGGTTTTCAATTGCATAAGCGTAAATCTCTTCCGAGCGCATTAAATCCGTTTGAATTAGTATATCCGGTTTAGTTTCTTCAAGAGCATTTTTCAGTTTAGTAAAAGCTCGATACGGCGTCCTAAGCGGTAAAAATTCTTCACGTGCCACCACACCAACCACATCATAACCATAATCAACTGCTTCCGAGAAGAAAATGGCTAGCTCAATTGTTCTCTCGGAATTACCAATAATCAACACTTTTTGACGATTAATACCAAAATGTAGCAATAAACGATTAATCAATCGCACTAATTCTCGCCCCAAGACCATTAAAATAAAATTAATGCCGATAAAATAAATAGCAATGACCCGTACCGGGAAAATATCTTCGCCAGTAAAAAATTCATAGGAAATCATCGCCATAACACTCACCACCGAAGCTATCAAGATTCTTCCGTATTCTCGAGATCGATATAAAAATACCGTACGGTCATATAATCCAGAGAGAAAATTAACCCCTATCCAAAGAGGAATTAAAGTTATCGCTAGAATTATAAAATTCAAAGTTTGTGGTTGGAAAAAGTATGGTCGGCTATCTAAATGAACTCGGTAATAATACGCTAAACCAAACGACGCCACAACCATAATAATATCGAATAAGACTAATAGTAGTTTTGAAGTTAATAAAAAATCTCGCTTCATATTTTATTACTCACTAACCTTAATACCTAACGCTCTCTTTAAACGATTTACCTGACGTAGCGGTAGTTTATGAAGTAATATAGACTGGATATATCCATTAGAAACAGTCTTTGTCTTTTGAATGTGTCGACGTTTTTTGAGAGTTTTCGGCCACAATAATAAACTATGCCATACTCCTTTCACAACGTACTTAAACCCCCCATTGAAAGATTTGTATATCATAAACCCAACGTACACTAGGGTAAATTTAAACCACATAGGAATAACCATCGGAAATGGCACATTTTTCCAAAACACTTGTGGTAAATTCTTAAATACTTGATAAATGGTAAATCCAGGCATTTTGGAACTTGTTGCTGAATGCTTATGCAAGACAACCGCACTACGCTCATACCAGACCTTCATACCGACAAGTTGCATCCGCCACGACACGTCAATATCTTCGTCATAAGCAAAGAAATCTTCATCAAATAAACCAATCTTTTGAAAAACTTCTGTCTTATACAGTGTGGCACCACCAGTAGCACCAAACACTAAACCACTCTCGGGTGCTGCAGATTTTGGCTGTTTTTCAGCTCTCAGGGCCGGAATACCCCAAGTTGAATATTCATCACCAGCGTCATCAATCAACTTGCCGTCAGTATCTAGCATCAAACTAGTAACGGCATAAACATCGTCTTCTTTATTAAAACCAGTCACTAATCTTTCAAGCCAATCAGGCTCAGGTGCGGCATCATTATTTAATAAAGCAACTGCTTCAAAATTATTATCCATTGCCCAACGTATGCCAATATTTACACCACCAGTAAACCCAGTATTTTTCGGCTCTTGATGAAAATGAAGATTCTTTAGCTTAATTTTTGATAGTTCTTTTACCGACTCATCACCAGAACCATTGTCAATAAGATAAATTTCAAAATTTTTATAAGTCTGCTTCTTCAACGCCTCAATACATTTCTTAGTATCTTTCCACCCTTTATAATTCAGCACTACAACCGCAACTTTCATCATATCTCCTATTTTATCATCTATAGCTATTATATCATCTGTGTTATGCTATAGATATGACAAAAATACTCATCACGGGAGGTGCAGGATTTATTGGCTCGAATTTTGTACATTATACCGTCAAACACAAGCCAGAATACGACATCTCCGTTATCGACAAGCTTACCTATGCGGGTAATACCGCCAATTTACAGCCAGTAGCTGATCAAATCAATTTCGTAGAAGGCGATATTTGCGACGCCGAGTTGTTGGACAAATTAGTATCTGAAACTGACATCGTGGTGCATTTTGCCGCTGAAAGCCATAATGACAATTCTCTGCGCAATCCGTGGCCGTTTGTCGAGACCAATGTGGTCGGTACCTACACCATCCTCGAGGCTATCCGCAAGCACGGCAAACGCCTACATCACATTTCGACCGACGAAGTATTTGGTGACTTAGAACTCGACGATCCCAACCGCTTCACTGAAGACACCCCGTACAATCCGTCTAGCCCCTACTCCAGTACCAAAGCTTCCAGCGACATGCTGGTACGCGCCTGGATTCGCAGCTTCGGCATCAAAGCGACAATTTCCAATTGTTCAAACAATTACGGACCATACCAACACATCGAAAAGTTCATTCCGCGCCAAATCACTAATATTTTGAGTGACATTAAGCCCAAACTATACGGCACTGGCGAGCAAGTCCGCGATTGGATTCATGTTGATGATCACAACTCGGCAGTTCACCTCATCTTGGAAAAAGGCAAACTGGGTGAAACTTACATCATCGGTGCCGACAACGACCACGTTAATAACAAAATGGTGATTGAGTTAATTTGCGAGCTGATGGGTAAAGGTAAGGATTGGTACGAACACGTCAACGACCGCCCAGGCCACGACATGCGCTACGCCATGAATTCCAGCAAACTACGCCGCGAACTGGGTTGGCAGCCTGAGTACACAGATAATCAAACTGGTATGCGTGACGGTTTACGACAGACCATTGAATGGTATCGCAAACACGAAGACTGGTGGAAAACCCAAAAAGAAGCCGTCGAAGCGGAATACGCAAAGCAAGGACAATAATTATGTTTGATCCAAATAATTATAACGAGCTAACCGTCACCGAATCGCCAATCCCTGGACTATTTGTTATCAAATTGCCAGTCCACGGCGACAACCGCGGCTGGTTCAAAGAAAACTACCAAAAAGAAAAAATGGAAGCAATGGGACTCCCGTCATTTACCATCGTACAAAACAATATCAGCTTCAACGACAAAGCCGGTGCCACCCGTGGCCTGCACGCTGAGCCGTGGAATAAATTTATCTCCACCGCCAACGGTCGTGTGTTCGGCGCATGGTGCGATTTGCGCAAAGGCGATACCTTCGGCCGAGTTTTCACGCACGAAATCAATCCTGGCACAGCAATTTTCGTGCCCAAAGGGGTTGCTAACGGCTATCAGACACTTGATGACAATATCGCCTACACTTACTTGGTTGATGCTCACTGGTCGCCAGCTGCCAAATACACCTTTGTTAATCTGTTTGATCCAGCGCTTGATATCGACTGGCCCATCAGCCAGGACCAAGCCATCATTTCTGAAAAAGATGCAGCTCACCCGCTACTTGCAAACGTAATTCCGATGGAGGTTTAAATGGAAAAAATAGTTATAACTGGTGCGAATGGGCAACTTGGTCGAGCTCTACAAAAAATTTATGAAAATAATGGTAATGTCGTTGCATTATCTCACGAGCAGCTAGACATTACTGATCCGCAAGAGATCAAAAAATTTGACTGGAGTGACGTAAGCGTCATCATTAATGCTGCAGCATATACAAAAGTTGATGAAGCAGAAAGCCCAGAAGGAAAAGAAGCCGCCCAAAAAGTTAATGCTGAGGCTGTTAGAAACTTAGGAAGAATAGCAACACAATACGGCTTAACTTTAGTCCATGTTTCTTCTGAATATGTTTTTGATGGCTCGCAACAAGTACATACAGAAGATGAATCATTTAATCCATTAAGTGTATACGGTCAAACAAAAGCTGATGGCGACAAAGCTGCCGCCGAAGTAGAAAAACATTATATTGTTCGAACTTCTTGGGTGGTTGGTGATGGCAATAATTTTGTTAAAACAATGAAATCATTGGCAGATAGAGGAATCAAGCCATCTGTCGTCAATGACCAGATTGGTCGTTTAACTTTTGCTGATGATCTTGCTAGTGGTATTAAACATTTACTAGATACCGCCGCTCCATATGGAACCTATAATCTCACCAATGATGGGGAGCCAGCTAGTTGGTGCGATGTGGCAAAATTAGTCTTTAGTATAAGTGGAGCATTGACGGATGACGTAACACCAGTTTTAACATCTGATTATTATCAAGGTAAAAAAAGTATAGCTGCTCGCCCAAAAAACAGCACCCTCGATTTGACGAAAATAAAATCTACTGGATTTTATCCGCCAAAATGGAAAGATAAACTAAATGAATATTTAAGGACTCTATAAAATGAAAGGAATAATTTTAGCAGGTGGATCAGGCACTCGCCTTCACCCAATTACCAAAGCTATTAGCAAACAGTTAATGCCAATTTACGACAAGCCGATGATTTATTATCCGCTTACCACCCTCATGCAGGCAGGAATTCGTGACATTTTGATAATTACCACGCCAGACGATCAAGCTGGTTTTCAGCGGCTACTTGGCGACGGTTCGCAGTGGAATATTAATTTGCAATATGCTATCCAACCAAGCCCCGACGGTCTGGCGCAAGCCTTTATCATCGGCGAGGAGTTCATCGGCAACGATAAAGTAGCGTTGGTGCTTGGCGATAATATTTTCTACGGCGAACGGCTAGACGAATCGCTTCGCGAATGCACCGATCCGAAAGGCGGTGTAGTTTTCGCCTATGAAGTATCCGACCCGGAACGTTACGGTGTTGTTGAATTCGACGAGGAAAATCAGGCTATTTCCATTGAAGAAAAACCAGCTCAGCCAAAATCAAACTTCGCAGTGGTTGGACTATATTTTTATGATAACGACGTCATTGATATTGCTAAAAGCGTTCAGCCGTCAGCACGGGGCGAATTGGAGATTACCTCTATCAATGCTGAATATCTGCGCCGCGGCAAGCTGCAAGTACAAACTCTGGAAAATGGCGATGTTTGGCTAGACACAGGAACTATTGATAGCCTGACCGATGCCGCTGACTTCGTGCGCGTCATCCAGAAACGCACTGGCCAGATTATCGGCAGTCCGGAAAAAACCGCTTTTGATAATGA
>CAUUZR010000012.1:0-16332 GCA_963549685.1 uncultured Candidatus Saccharibacteria bacterium
TCCTCAAAATAAGTTCTAGCGTGGGCGTAAAATCTCACCATTTCAGAGTAAAAATACAAATGAAAAAGTCGCCACTCTGAGCGACAATTCCGAAAAAATCCGTATATTGGTGCGGATGAAAGGACTTGAACCTTCACGTCATTGCTGACACTAGCACCTGAAGCTAGCGCGTCTACCAATTCCGCCACATCCGCATGCCAAAATTGTGCCTTAAGCACTGTAAAAATTATAGCGTAAAATACACTCTACATCAAGCTTGATTATGATTTTTGCACCAAGCGTTTAGCTCATTAGCTAAGGTTTTGACTGGTATGTCAGACTTGACTTCTGGGCAAAGTATTTTCATTGGGTCAAAGATTTGTTTCACTTTGTCGTATAATTGTTTTTCTTCATTTGAAAAATTCTTGCGCACAAAGCTGGATTTGAGTTTGCCATCACCACCAAAACCGGCGAATGAACCGCCCAAAGAGTCGACTGTAGCTGAAATTTCCGCTAATAGATGTAGGGTTTTTTGCCGTTCACTGATTTTTTTACTGTCAAATTTAACCACTACATCGACATAATTGCTGGAATAATCCGTGAATATTGGCAGGTCTATCTGATAATTTTCCTCAATCTTTTTCAGCGATTCAATAAAATTGGCAATCTGATGGTTTGGCAACCAAATTCCAGAAAAAATCTGAGGTGAAACCGTTCCGCTGGTGGTGGGTTGATGGGCGACTGTTAAGAATGAATGTAATGAATAGAGCTCGTGATGCTCTAACTTTAGTTCAGAAATGTTCAATACATCCGTTTTATTAAGCTTTTTAGTCAATTTTTTAACGAGTCTTGCTTGTGTATGCTCAGAAAAATCATCAAAAATAGCCATCACAATGCCGCCACCAAGAATTTCTGAGTCTGCCCAAGTAACCTTTTTGCCGGCTTTAGCTACATGTTGCATAATACGTCCGTCAATCAGTTCCACGCCTGACGCTTTACTACTCATCATAATGTCGGCTGCGCCAAGAGCTTCGGTGATATCTTCAAACTGTGCAATAACCACTGTTACATTTGGGCTGATAAATCTGGCCTTCATAATAATTTCACAAATCACACCTAAAGTGCCCTGACTGCCACAAAATAGAGGTGTTAAATCAAATGATCCATCTTTTTTCTTTACTTTGGCAATTTGTCCAAAACCAGCTGTCTCTGGCGCATCAGCGTCTAATTGAGAAATCAAGTCGGCGTTATCAGTTATTAAATTGTCCAATTCACGGTAAATTTCCCCCTCAAAAGTCGCCAAACCTTTCTTTTTATTGAGTTCACGACGTGAAATACGCCCAGTTTTGATAACGTCACCGTTGCTTAAAACAATTTCCATTTGATCGATACTATCCGCCAAAAAACCGTGCTTGCCAGCGGTAATGCCCGACGGTGCCGTACTGATTGCCCCGCCGATTGTGCCATCCTCACCAGTGTATGAAGTACTTGAAATACCAAGACCTTTGTGAGTTGATAAGGTGGCATTGATGGCAGAGATCGACAAGCCAGCCTGTATATGGATTAACTGTTGTTTGGGGTCAATACCAACGACCCGTTGCATGTATTTGTTCAAATTTATCGCAATTCCGCCAGTCAAACCGCCACTAGTTGAATCGGTTGAATAGCCCCTGACTGTGACTGGCATGACATGACCTTTTTCTGCCAATTGATAGCAAAAACGCATAACTTTTCTGACATCGTTAATATTGGCGGAGTTAACGACTAATTCTGGCTGGTTGTATAAAACACCTTGGTCGGTGGATAATTGTTTCAGGATGGCTATATCAGATGACGCCTCCCCTGTTAGATGCTCATTTAAATATGTTGCTATCTTACTCATTTAATCCCCCTGAAAACCATATAGTTTTATCATACCACAAGCAGTAACAAAATATAAAGTACCGCCAAGCATAAAAGTGTGATATAATCACTTTATGCGGATGTGGTGGAATTGGTAGACACGCATGCCTTAGGAGCATGTGCCTTACGGCGTGAAGGTTCAAGTCCTTTCATCCGCACCAGGGATTGTTTGTTGATTATATGGCTATGGGAAATTAGCTCAGTTGGCTAGAGCGCACGATTCACATTCGTGAGGTCACAGGTTCAAGCCCTGTATTTCCCACCAATCTTGTATTTTTATAAAATTTGTGATATAATAAGAAGTGTAGTATTAATAATCTACACTATTTTTGTTATGTCGGAAAAAGTTTTTGTAGAAGTTGGTGTTTTTAATATAGATCCATCCACATCAGATGAATATAATGTTCCAATAGGCTTAGCTATAGGTCATCAAGACTGTGATGGGGGGTGGCGAAGCGCCCAACAATATTATTAGCCAGATATGGGCATCATGATGAATTGTACAAAGCGTATTTAGCTAGCTTATCGGAAAATCACGACCCCTGTACAATCGACGACTATGCTAACAAAGTAGATGCTATAGGATTTTTTAATAAAACAGACCCCCTCCCCAATGTCTACTGTACGGAAAGAGGTGGCATCAGTGACTCTGTCAGAAAGTTGGCGGCTAGAGCGCTGTATTATGCTCTAGAGTCTCGTTCCGATATCATCCTGCCAAATGATGGTGTTATGCGCAATGAGTATTCAGAAAACCGCATTAGACACTGCAATTATCGATAAAATATAAATATTTTATGGTATAATTAATCCAAGAGGAAAGTCTGAATTAACTCAGGCTGTTATTTTTATGAAAGACGCACAAAATATTCGCAACGTTGCTATTATTGCCCATGTCGATCACGGCAAGACAACGATGGTTGATGGGCTGTTGAAGCAGTCTCGTACTTTTCGTGATAATCAAGCTGAGATGAGCCAGGAACTGATTATGGATTCTGGTGATCAAGAACACGAGCGAGGCATCACCATCACCGCCAAACAGACATCGATTTTTTACGGTGATTATAAAATTAATATTATTGATACACCAGGACACGCTGATTTTTCAGGTGAGGTTGAGCGGACTTTAAATATGGCGGACGGCGTGCTGCTAATTGTTGACGCACAAGAAGGTCCGATGCCACAGACCAAGTTTGTGCTTTCCAAAGCTTTGGAACTGGGGCTGAAGCCAGTGGTGGTGATTAATAAAATTGACAAACCCGCCAGACGAATTGCTGAAGTTGAAGATGAGTTGGCGGATTTATTCTTGGAGCTAGCTACGGACGATTCACAACTACATTACCCAATCTATTACGCAATTGGCCGTGACGGTAAAGCTTGGCAAAATATGCCGAATGATCCGTCTGAAAAAGCTGATTTAGTGCCGATTTTTGAAGCAATTATCAATGATATTCCAGCGCCAAGCGTCACTGTCAATGGTGGTTTTCAGATGTTGGTGACAAGTTTACAATATGATTCATTTCAAGGTAAGTATGTTATTGGTCGGGTGGCACGAGGTTCAGTCAAGCGTGGCTTGCAGGTTAGTTTACTAAAAAATGGCACGATGGCTGGTAATGCACGGATTGAAAAAGTGTTCGGCTATCGGGGCTTGAATCGTGAGGAATTAGACGAGGCATCTGCCGGCGATATCGTGGCGCTAACTGGGGTTAGTGAAGCACATATTGGTGATACAATTGCCGATAAGGATTATCCAGAAATGTTACCGACTATTGCTATTGAAGCGCCAACTCTGAGTATGTATCTTGGACCAAATACTAGCCCGATGAAAGGACGTGAGGGTGAGTTTACTACTTCACGGCAGATTGGTGATAGATTACAGCGTGAATTAGAGACTAATGTGGCGTTACGTGTCGAAGAAAATGGTATTGGTTTTACGGTGTCAGGGCGTGGTGAACTGCACTTGTCGGTATTGATTGAAACTATGCGACGTGAAGGATTTGAATTTGAAGTTGGCCGACCACAAGTGGTGACTATCTATGAAGATGGCGTGGAAAAAGAGCCAGTTGAGGAGGTGTTGATTGAGGTTGCGGCAGAATTTGTTGGTGCTATAAGTCAAGAGCTGGGTATGCGTCGAGCAGAAATGTTAGGTCAAGAAATTACAGCTAGCGGTGCGGTGAGGTTGACGTATATTTTGCCGACACGAGCGTTAATTGGCCTGAGAAATTTGCTACTTACTGCCACCAAAGGAACAGTGATTATGAATACACTGCCCCATGGTTATCAGCCACTTGGTGAGAAATTGCCCCGAACTCGCAATGGTGTTCTAATTGCTTTTGAGGCTGGCACGACCACACCGTACGCTTTGCAAGCCGCTGAAGCACGAGGTGAATTACTGGTTGGTCCGGGTGTTGAGGTGTATGCTGGTATGATCGTTGGTATTTATAATCGTCAAGAAGATTTGGAAATTAATGTCTGTAAAGTCAAACATTTAACCAATATGCGTTCCAAATCGTCCGACGGCACAGTACAATTAACGCCATTTACGCAGTTTAGCTTGGAGCAATGTATTGATTTTATTGAAGATGATGAGCTATTGGAAGTTACGCCAAAGAATTTGCGATTGCGTAAGTATTATTTGGATGCTAATGAGCGTAAACGTGCTATGAAGAAATAATCTCCCCACAAGTAAAACCGCCTCTAGTGAGGAGGCGGTTTTATTATTGTCCAATCTCAGTAGTTAATTGACTAATGTTTCTTTAACACGGCGTGAGTTTAAGAAGTATAGTACCTCTAGCACAGCAAACAAAATTGCAATGATGATACCAGATATTAGCACTGGCACAGATGTCTCGGCTGTTGACGTAGAAGCGTAATCGTAACTATTATATGATGAGTAAGTGGAAACTGGTGCAATAAAGTTTACGATATTTGCAACTATTGACCAAAGGGTGGTAATGATGATTGTGGCAATAGAAGCCCATTTACCGATAACTTTGTTCATTGAGATTAATACTACCGCTGTAATTGATGTTGCTGCCATGATAGGACTAAATAGCATATTAATCACCTCGTGTACGCCAATCGATTGAGTCATTGATCCGAAGAATATCCCTATACTACCAATGGCAATTAGGACAAAACAAATCGTAAAGAACATTAGCCAGCCCTTTAAGCCTTTTAATGATTCTGCTTGAACAACATACTGCACTGGCGCTGCTTGTGGTTGAGCAAAATATTGTTGGTTAACTGGTTGTTGTTCGTATGGCGCATTTTGTGGCTGTGGTGCTGGACCATATTGTGCGTTTGGATTTGGCTGTGGCGCATACTGTGGTTGTGGATTTTCTTGTTTTGTCATATAATTTTCTCCTATTAAAAATATTGATAAGCTAATTATAACATATGCTGAATATCTTCAGGCAAAAAACCTTTTTTATGCTGAAAATTTGCCTGCCATTGATAACCCTGATTGTAGCCGAGGTCTTTCATTAGCTGGGTTGGCGCATTGCGTAAATGAAGTGGTACTGGTGAGGTGGGATATTTTTGCGATAGATCAAAAGCTCTGTTCATTAGATTAGTTGTTTCACGAGATTTTTGGCTACGAGCCAAAGCGATGGCACAGTGGAAAAGATTGTAGCGAGCTTCAGGCAATCCGATTCGCTCAACCGCTTCAAAAGTCGCCACTGCCAAGCTTAGCGCACCGTTGCCTGCTAATCCTACATCTTCTGAAGCAAAAATCATCATTCGTCGGGCAATGAATTTCGGATCTTCGCCGGCGTCAAGCATCCGTGCCAAATAATATGTTGTGGCGGTAACGTCACTGCCGCGCATTGATTTGATAAATGCAGAAATTATATCATAATGCTTGTCGCCTTTTTTGTCATAGCCAGGAATTTTACGTTGTGCTACTGATTTGACTAGTTCAAAGGTAATTTTTTCATTAAAACTGAGCGCCAACTCAAGATTACCTAACGCTATCCGTGCATCACCGCTTGATAACTCAGCTAAATAGTCCAGGGCTTTTGGAGTGATATTTTTTGTTTGTTTTAGGAACTTTAATGCCCGCTTTAATATATCAATAATCTCTTGTTTTGAGAGTGATTGCAACACTAATACTCTAGTGCGACTGAGCAGTGGTGTAATGACTTCAAAGCTCGGGTTTTCTGTCGTGGCGCCGATTAAGGTAATCAGTCCACTTTCAACATGCGGTAAAAATGCGTCCTGTTGCGCTTTATTAAAGCGGTGAATCTCATCAACGAATAAAATCGTTCGTAGACCAAGATTCCAATTCTGCCTGGCATGTTCGATGACCTTTTCGACATCTTTTTTACCACTAGTTACCGCTGATAATTCCATAAATTCAGCATTGACTTCACGAGCAATAATTCGTGCTAAGGTTGTTTTACCAGTTCCCGGTGGTCCCCATAAAATCAAGCTGACTGGCTCGCCACGCTTAACAATTCGCTTTAGTAATTCACCTTCACCCAACAAATGACTTTGCCCGATTACTTCATCTAGTGTCTGTGGCCGCAGCTGCTCAGCCAATGGTATCCGTCCCATAACATTAATTATACGCCAACTTTGAGTTATTGGGCTATTCATCCAGTTTTGACTGAATTAGCACAACTAATCCTGATAAGACTACCAACATCCAGCCAGCGATAAAAATATTTTGGTTTGACAATAGTCCGAAGATAAAATTTAAGGGTACGAGAACGATCCGCCCCACGGCGCTTATTACTGAGCCAGATCCTGTCCGATAACGTGATGGTAATTGATGTTGTATTTGTGCTATAAAATGGAGTAGTAATGCTCCTGAAACAGCTGCTATAACGACTTGAGCGATGATAACTATAAATAAATTATTACTAAAAGAAAGCGCCAACGAGGCTAAGCCTAATAGAACTGATAACACTATATTGATTTGTTTTGAGTTAATATGCTTGACCAATAGTCCGCCTACTCCACTCAAACCTTCTATGAGCGAGCCGGCGATGCCAAATATTATAGTCGGCGCTAACAGTGCAATATACCACAATTGATAATATTCACGATTTATTTTTTGAATAGAGAAGATTAACATAGTTATAATCATCAGCCAAATCAGGCTCTTGCTTTTGAAGACGCACTTAAAGGTGTTTTTAGTGTGCTGAATAATCTTTTCGTCAGCTACTTCACGGTTTAGCTTGGCGTCTCTATAGATTAAATGACAGATTACAGAGATGGCGATTGGAATAATCGTGAGATAAAAGGTCATTTGAAGTGAATATCCACCGATCCAACCGCCTAAAAAATTGCTCACTATTAAAGCAACACCACCGACTGTTTCATATAGTCCTAAGATTCGATTAAAATTTCTGGCGTGTCCCTGTTCCTCGAGTAATGCGTCATAAAGCATAGAGGCACTGGTGCCACTAGCGAAAGCATCATGTAGTCCCCAAATTGCAACAGCGGTGGCGTACATAAAAATGCTATCACTAGCACCCGCCATCAGACTGCTAATGCCCAAGAATATACCAGAGAGTATCATTGAGCCCTTACGACTCCAGCGATCGGCGATAATCCCAGATGGAATTTCAGCTAGAGTGCAGGATATTAAGATAACAACAGTGATAAAGCTGATGCCAAAGTTATCAATACCGATACTTCTAAGGAATAATTTTTCAATTGAATACCAGAGTACAAAGCTCAAGAAGAACTTGCCAATATATAGCGGCAGCAACCTCTTCGCAACAGCTCTCTTCATGATATTTTTATTATACAGTTTCTGGCGAAGTTTAGTATTATTTTCTTGTGATATGTTAGAATAATAGTAGTTAAATAGGAGTAAAAATATGGAAATAATTCTTGTAATTTTAATTGGTGTGGTGATATATGTTCTAGGAGGTATGAGAATCGTCAACCAGTACCAGCGGGGTGTTGTTTTGACGCTCGGAAAATTCACCGGAATTCGTGAGCCGGGATTAAGAATTGTATTTCCCGGTTTGCAGACCATGACGATGGTTGATGTGCGCTCAACACCGATTGATGTGCCAAAGCAAGAGGTCATCACCAAAGATAACGTTACTGTCGGCGTTGATGCGGTGGTCTATTTCCGTGTTATTCATGCGGCTAAAGCGGTATTGGAGACGACCAATTATATTTATGCCACCAGCCAGTTTGCTCAAGCTGCCCTGCGCGATGTAACTGGTAATGTCGATATGGATGACTTGCTGGCTAAGCGTGAGGAGATTTCACAACAGATTAAAGAAATTGTTGATGCCGAAACTGACAAATGGGGTATCGACGTTGAAAATGTCAAGATTCAAAATATTGAATTGCCGAGCGATATGAAGCGCGCCATGGCCAAGCAAGCCGAAGCTGAGCGTGAGCGTCGTGCCAACATCATCAACGCCGATGGTGAAAAAGCTGCTGCTGAAACATTGGCTGCCGCTGCACAGATTCTAGCAACTACCCCTGGGGCAATCAATTTACGCACCTTAAATACACTGGAACGCATCTCGACCGAGCCAAGTCAAAAGACGATGATGCTCTTCCCTGTTGAATTGATTGATGCATTGCGCAGTAAGAAATAATCCTTACCATCTCTTTTTTTCGTGGTCATTTTGACCACGATTTTTTTCGTAGTCAACACTGTTTCTGTTTTGTTGTATTCGTTCTGCTCGTTTCTTTTGAGCCTTATTAGTATTATCCTCTAGTTTTTGTAGTTTCTGCTCGGTAGTTTTCAATTCTTGAGTGGAGCTATTTGATTCATTTGATTGAGACGTTTGATCGTTATTCCGGCTTTGTTTGGCGTGTCTTGACTTGTCTCGGACTCGTTTTTCAATATTTTGCGCATCTCGACTATTATTTCTAGAGCTATTTTTATCCTGATTATTGTCGTCACCTTTCTTGCTATCTTTCTGATCACGATTACTAGTTTGATCGCCATCTCCCGTTGACTTATTGTGAAATCGAACATTACAGCTATCTTCACCATCATATAATACCGCCTTAGCATCATCATATTTTAGAACTGCCTCATCATACTTTTTATCCGAGAGTAATCTGTCAGCTTGTTGTTCAATACTTAATGCTAAGTTAATCCGCACATCACACTCTTTAACTGCTGGTACAGATTCTAAAGATCGACGAAACTTTTCTTCAGCCTGATTATACTTACCTGATTTAAAATACGCATCACCTTGATTGAAATAAACTTTGTATGATTCCATCCAGTTTAACAAAGTTAACGGCTGTAGCCATGAGACTGCATTATCATTTTGGTACTTGTTGTAATTACCGTGAGCTATATTTGATAATAGTGGCAAGCTTAACATCTTTATCATAACCAAAGCAACCACTCCGGCCGGCAACGCTGAAAACAACAATAATCTTTTACGTCGCCTAAGACGTATGTTTTCAAAATCTAATTTTGCTAAATCAAAGGGTCTTCTATTCATGGTTTACTCTGTTTCTGCTGGCGTTTTAATTCGTGGGATGTTAGATAAATGTTAATTACATCAAAGCTCACTAATAGTAAAATTAACGGCATTAACATCCATGAGATGTCGTCATGTGATACCACATCTTTACTCTGACGGATGATTGAACCGACATTAATTGCGTTTGTGATTTCCTCTATTCCGCCCGGCTGAGTGCGGTGAATGTATTTAACCCCAATTTGATTAGCGATATTATTCAGATTTGTTTCATCTATTTTTGATACGGCGTCAGGTACTGGGTAAGTGTCTGTGCTGTAATCTTTGATAAACTCCCAACCGTCTAATTGATACTTTGTACCCCAATTAGGGTCGTGCATTTTACCGCCAGAATGAGTGCCATAGCCGAGTACTGCACCACCTCTAATATATTTTTTTATTGAGTCAAAAGATTTTGGTGTGCCATCGGAAGTCTGTTCGCCATCTCCTAGATAAAAGATTACCCGACCTCTCTCTGGTGCTACTTTAGTAATGCGAGATAGTTCTTTTTCAAGAGTTTCTAGCGGTGCATCGATTGAACTGCCTTTACTGTAGTAGATGTGGTGTGGTTGTACTGTGTCAATCATTGAAGCCAGTGTTGAAGTGTCAGACGTTAGAGGCAGTGCTATATATGGACTAGTGTCAAAAACTATCATACTACAGCGAGCACCTACTAATTTGGATGTAATGTCTTTTACGTCCTGTCTAATACCTACCAGCCGTTCTTGATTGCCATTGTAATCGATAGCCCTAGAACTATACGTGGAGTCAACTACAAAAAATACATCCAGCAGTGCATTACCAGTGTTTTTGGGCGCACCGGGTAGAGATGGTCGTAAAAAGGCTAATAGAATTAAGACTATAATCGCTAAACGACGTAGCCAAATCTTACGAGATGATTTTTCCTTTATAATTAGCCAAATGCAAAAGCCGATAATAGGTAAAAAAATTATTATTAAAATCCACCAAGTTATTAGAGGTTGTAGAATCATAAATGTAACCTCCATGAAATTATTATTAAAGCAGTGAAACTAATTAATAATACAATTAAAAAGACTAGGGGTTGATCACTGTAAACGATTTGTGGTGTACCCTTGAACCTGGTTGCCTCTTGCTCTGATACTTTATTCAAAATAGTTGAGACAGCTGATAAGTCGGTTAATTTATAATAGTCTCCATTTGTTAGTAACATAGCATCCTTGAACTCTTGAGCTTCTTTTGTCATTTTGCCGTACTGACCTCCAGTCGAATAGTAGTCTGGGTTGATACCGTATACCCGAATATCTTTATCTTTGGCATATTCAGCTGCTTCTTTTAAAGTAACGATTGGATTACCTGCTACGAAATTATCAGTACCTAAGATGATTGACCTAGAACGTTTGTGATCTAGTTTGTCAAAACGATTGACGCAACCGGCTAGACCGTCATCAATTAGTGATGAACCCTGACCCTCATAAGTACCGTCAAGTAGTTCATATATACGTTGCGTTGTTTCGGGGTCATATTTACTACTCTTATTGCTTTGGAGTGCCTCAACAGCAGCTTGGAGTTGTCTAGTGACAAAATCATAATCATCAGTGAGCGGAAAAACGGTAATCGGTGAACTATCAAATAACATTAATCCGATTCGCTCTCCCTTAAATCCTTTAGAGAGTTCTGCGTATACTTGTAGGATTTTAGAGTCGGCTTGTTGCATTGATCCAGAAACATCTAAACATAGCATAATATCACGATTACGTAATTCTGGTTCGATCACGCCCTTTGCTGTCGGTCGTCCCGCCAAAAGTATGATCATCACAGTTGACATAATAATCACTAATAATGCACCAATAATTAGTTGGCGGTAGCGCTTGAGATATATTTGATACTCGGGTAGTCGAGTTAAGCGATAAGAATTGGCGAGCGGCAAAGCAGTGTCAGTAGATTTAGACTTACGCTTTTGACGACGTAAGCGCAAAATGACAATTACCACAACCAGGGTTAATGACAGCAATAGAGATAGCCACCATGTTACTAATTCCATTCAGACACCACCTTTCTAGATAACTCTAGAGCATTAGGTACATTACCACGCTCAACAGCTGCAAACTCTGGTAAATAAAACTGCTCAATAGCCTTAGTAAGCTCATCATAACGGGTTTTTTTAAGATCATCAAGTGTTAAGGTGTCGACTCGGTGACCACGAGTTTCAAATACAAACATCCGTAAAAGATAGCTTAATTTTTGATGGACTTGCCTTGCTGATAGCTCTTTGGCTGAGTATTTTTGCTCTACTTCATTAATTAATGTTTGGTATTTTATCTTAAGTTGTGTTAAATCTGGTGGAATATACGGTTTTGGTTTTAATGTTCCTAATGTTCGTTGCTTTTTGCGTCGTGTAACAAAGAATACAAAACCATACCAAATAATCAATAAACCAAGTAAAATCAATCCAATAATTAGCCACGTTGGCTGATAGTCCACCCATTCACGTAACTCTATTTTATTTGACATGACGTTGCCTTTCTAATAACTTAAACAGCCCACCAACTATTGATATATCCACTAACAATTCCTAATTTATCGAGTGTTTTAGTATGAGACATTCTTAACTGATCCTGATAATTATTAAACACTTGACGGAGCGACTGCTGTTTGCGAATAAAATACGGGAAGCTTGCTAGTGCATCAATATCATAAAATTCTTGTTTTTCATCTAAACCCGAAGAATCACTAATAGTCACCCAAATAATCTCATGTCGAGCGCATAATCGTCGCAGGATTTGTTGATGTTCACTGGTGAGTTCGCTTTCATCGGTAATAACTACCAACATCATTTTACGTCGCAAGTGTTGCGAGATGTATTCTAGCTGATTAATAATCCGACTCGGTGCGGATTGTAAGTTGGTTGATTTATGAATATGCTGCAAGAGTTGCTCAATGTGTGGATTATTACCTTTAAATGGCAGATAAGTGTTGCTTTGAGAATCGCCTGCCACCAGTCCAACTAAATCGCCATGTTTAAGAGCAATATAGCTCAACACACCAGCAGTCATCACACTAACGTCACGTTTATTGTCACCGTTCTGACTGGTAGCCGCCATATTACGACCAGTATCTACTACTAATAATATATTATGTTTACGAACTGCGACATAACGCCTAATACGGGTACTGCCACTACGTGCTGTTGCTCGCCAATCTATATCCTTAACGTCATCACCTGGTAAATATTCACGTAAATCATCAAAATCTAAACTACGACCCTTGAATACAGAACCGTACTGACCCTCTAAAAGTCCTCTCACCTTTTCATGAGCATGTAGGGTCATTTTGGCTTTAACTTTGACGAGTAAACTTGGCATATTATGGAGCGGTTACGGTGTTAAAGATGGCATCAATAATAGCTTCAGCGTGAATTTGATCAGCTACAGCTTCAAAATTTAAAATAATCCGGTGTCGTAATACACTGTACCGTAACTGTTTAACATCCTCTGGGATAACGTAATCACGACCATTTATTAGAGCTAAAGCCTTGGCAACTTGTAGAAATGCGATACTGGCACGTGGACTACCGCCGTATTGAACGTAATGTGCCATATCGGCTGAAATAACCGATCCTGGATTACGGGTGGCCGCTACAATTTGTACAATGTACGATTTAACAGCGTCGTCAATATACACTTTCTTTGATAACTGCTGCAATGTTTCAATAACAGATAAATCAACTTTAGGTAGGCCTTCATAGTTGGGGGTTGATCCTAATTTACCTGATTCAATGCGCTTAAGAATCTCCAACTCCTCTTCAGGATTAGGGTACCACAATATTTCTTTCAGCAAGAAGCGGTCCAACTGTGCTTCGGGTAGTTCATATGTCCCCTCCTGTTCAATTGGGTTTTGAGTGGCTAAAACTACAAATGGTCGTGGTAGATCATAGCGCTTACCACCGATACTGGTTTGACGCTCTTGCATCGCCTCCAACATAGCACTTTGGGTTTTTGCACTGGAACGGTTAATTTCATATAGCAATACAAAATTAGCATGGACTGGGCCAAGTTCGGTACGAAACTCACCTTTACTATAATCATAAATCTGAGTACCTATGATATCGCTAGGTAATAAGTCAGGTGTACATTGAATACGCTTAAATGAACCATTTACGCTAGCTGCTAACGTTTGAACAGCAGTAGTTTTAGCTAGTCCTGGTACACTCTCTAGTAAAACGTGACCGCCAGTGATCATACTGACCAGAAGTGCTGTGCGAAGATTCTCCTGACCGACTACTCGTGAGGAAAACGCTTCAGAAATTGTTTTGATAATGTTTTGCGCACTACTTAATTCATCACTAGACAAAGCATTAGAGCTTGGTCGGAAATCAGTTGTTGGTGCTGTTGGCGGTGGTGTTGGCTGAACTGGTGTATTAACTATTGGTTGCATTGTAGGCTGAACTGGCGATGTTGGAATAGCCGGTTGAGCTGGTTGTAATAATGGATTGTTGTTATCTGGGTTCATATAGTCCTTTCTTTACGTCCAATATTGTGAAATATTTGTTGCTAATAATCGACATTCCTATGGAGTATAACTATCTTTCTGTTCAAAATAATGTTCAGCTGGAAACATGTGAGTCATTACATCAAGAGCTATACTTTTGTCTGTTTGTATATGAAAATAATCGGCAGCCAAACTGTCAACATTACCGCCCAGGCCGTAGAGTGATGCATAACGTACGCTTTTGAGATATTCAAGTGCCATAGCAATCTCCAAGCGATCTTCTATAATATCACCCGTCAATAGTAGTTTGCGACCATTTAATGAATCTTTTGAGAATTGGCCGTATTGATCAAGGATACGATTAAGCTCAGAAAATGCTTGACGCTTGGCGTCCTCCAATAATGCACGAGATTCCATTTCAATACCATCACGCTGGACTTTCTCTAAGTCAGGATTCCAAGTAAAAGTGCCTGCTGGATCGATTAATCCCATAGGTCGTGGGTCACCTGGAATAGTTATTCGACGACTAAGTAGTGGGAATACCCAGGCGTTAATCTCAGTCGCTAAACCAATACACGCCGTCAATGATTCTTCTTTCAGAGCAATCACTACCGCTTCTTGCCCCTTAAGGTCCATTAATTGACTAGCCAAATTCCTGCCCAATTCAATACGATTTATATAATACATACTGCTTACGATTATACACTAATATGCCTGGTTGCATAGATTGATTTAATATCCTTAATTAACAAAAATCTGACATTTGAGGTAGTGTTTCAAACCTAGTGTTTTTATTCCATAATCACTGAATTTTCTTTGCATTTCTACAAGTTGATTATCAAGCGCAGCTCTCGTATAATGAGACTTAACCACTCTAGATAATTTACAAAGTCCCTACAAATTATAACCCTCCTTACACTTCCCTAAGTGATAAGCATAAACATATTACAAAATATATTTGACAAAGATAAAAAAGAAGCGTATACTACCAAAATAGTTATAAAGTATACGGCTCACTTAGTGCGCCTTTATGTGTGAGGAGAAATATGACAGGACAAAACCTAGCAGCCACTGGTTTGGGCGGTTCTACTGCAGCTGGACTAGCATTGGCAAATACCGGCATGAGCATTTACGGGATAATTTTGCTCGGAATCGTGTTGATTTGTTGCGCGATTATCATAATAAGTCTTTTAATGACCAAAATGAAAAATGCTAGAGACATTCAATAATATCATTACTTGCGGTCTGTTTTTTGTCAGCGTTTATAGTATAATTCGGCTGACCTTGTATGTTGTAGTCAGCAACTATTCCGCTTCTCAACCGACGAAGCGTCGTTATATTCGTTACCCAAAATTAACAGTGGTAATACCTGCTCATAATGAGGAGCTCGGCATAGAACGGACGCTGCGCTCTGTGTTGGCAGCAGAATATCCACGTAACCGTCTCCAGGTAATCGTAGCTGATGACGGCTCGACAGACAGTACAAGTGAAATTGTCCAAGAGTTTATAAGAAAATATCGTGGTTCAGCAAAGGTGGAAATGCGCTCAGCTCCAAATCGTGGTAAGGCAGAAGCATTAAACCAAGCAATCAAGAGACGTGCGACAGGCGAACTTATCATGGTGCTTGACGCCGATTCGACTATTGATCACAAATGCCTAAAGAACTCAGCACGCTACTTCCTCGATAAGTCAATTGTTGCAACGGCTTCAAACGTGCGGATAGTTGGAAACGGTACGATTATTGGTTTGGCGCAAAAATACGAATACCTAATTTCTCACCACATGAAACGAACACATACGGTTTTGGGGATGGAATATATCATCGGTGGAGTTGGGTCGACCTTTCGCCGCGAAATTCTTGACGAGGTAAATTACTACGACTCTGACACGATGACTGAAGATATTGATCTCACGCTCAAAATCATCACAAAAGGAACCAACAATCGCGTGGTCTTTGCTGCTGATTCAATCGCATACACTGAGCCAGTTCAGACCTATCGATCTCTGGTAGGGCAGCGATTCCGATGGCGCTACGGACGTATGCAAACTTTTTGGAAAAATCGCAAGATGTTTTTCAATACCGACAAACGATATTCAAAGTTATTAACTTGGTATCTAATGCCAACAACGTTGCTGTACGAGATTCTTATCGTCGTAGAACCGTTGGTTGTCCTAGGAATGGCTTGGTATAGTGTGGCCACCAACAACTACCTACCGCTCATTTCAATCATGGCGATGTATATTATTTTAACTATAGTTAGTATTTGGGCTGGAAATGACAGGACTATTACAAATCATGAACGATGGAAACTAACTCTATACTCACCTGCTGTATTTCTGTTAATTTATGGAATGGTTACAATTGAATATATAACAGCTTTTCAGTCAATTATTCGCTGGAAAAATATTCCTAACAGTCTATCAAAAAATCATACAACCTGGGTGTCCCCAGAGAGAGCTACACATTAATTCTGGTGCGGATGGGGAGAGTCGAACTCCCGTCTCAACCTTGGGAAGGTCACATAAT
>CAUUZR010000013.1:0-15625 GCA_963549685.1 uncultured Candidatus Saccharibacteria bacterium
GAACAAGATCGATTGTCCGCCATTCAAGACAGACAAACTCTCTAATAAAATCAAGCTGATTAAGCTAACTTTCATAGCTAATCTGCTGACAAAAAACATTTTGGCGGGTAATTTCATGTCGAGCAAATATGGCAATGACCACAATTCAAACAAGACTAGCAATATCGCCACTACAGCACTGGTATTATAATTTTTGAAAATACCATCCAACTCTGCTGGAAATTTTTCAAAAGTAAATAATTGCGCTAATAGCATAATCAAAAGCAATCCGCCAACAATAAACTTTACTATACGAACTATTGAACCTTTTTTGATAGTTTTCTCTACTTTTTGCACAAGATAAGTATAGCCCGACTTAGCGAAAACCTCAAGCTTGTTGTATTTTTTACCAAAAAGCTTGCGCTAAAACGTAAATTAGCGTAAAGTAATGATAAGCGAACGTTACAAAAATAAACACCACAAAAAAGTTTCTTTCGCTCTACGACATCCACCACAACCTAAATACCGCTATATCTAGCGGTATTTTCCTTGTCACAAAAATTAATACGCTATATCTAGCGTATTGGCATAATTAATTACTCGACCTTACGTGACTGTTCCTTACGCCACTCGGCAATTTTACCATGATGTCCGCTTAATAAAACTTCGGGAACTTTTAAGCCATTAAACTCTTCTGGACGGGTATATTGCGGAAATTCCAGGGTCTCTCCGTCAGAAAAACTTTCAATCTGCGTCGAATTTTCACCACCCAGTACACCTGGAATTAATCGCACAATTGAATCTATAATAGTCATCGCTGGCAGTTCACCGCCAGTTAAGACATAATCGCCAACGCTCAATTCCAAATCCACCAGCTCCATAATGCGCTCATCATAACCTTCATAGCGACCACAGATAAAAATATAGCCGTGATCTTGTTCAGAATACTCTTGCGCTAGTGCCTGATGCCAGCGTTGACCACGTGGCGTCATAATCACCACTTTGGCGGTGGGGTCATTTTTTTTAGCTGATAGCACCGCATTCCATAGCGGCTCAACCATCAACAGCATTCCGTCACCACCACCATAAGGCGTATCATCGACTTGATGTCGTGGACCTAAACCGAACTGACGCAAATCAATGGTAGATAATTCAACGATATTATCTTTCTGCGCCTTCCACATCATTGAACAGCCAAACACCCCCAAAAACATCTCCGGGAAAAGTGTAATGACTTGAAATTTTCTCATTAAATACTAGATTTATTTATCAGCTTGACTGTCAGTATTCTCAATAGCTTCAGCAACTTCAGTCGCTTTTACATCATTAGCAGCGTTTACTGCATCACGATCAAACTGTACAGCCGTCAAACGAGCTGACTTACCAGAGCGCTGACGCAAGAAGCTGAGGAAATTACGGCGCACCTTTGAACGACGTACCACTTCAACCTTCTCAATCATTGGGCTGTGAAGCAAGAAACTCTTCTCAACACCCACACCAGAAGCTATTTTATGAACAGTAATGCGTGATGTGTGAGACTTTTTATTATCAGTCCGAATCACCACACCTTCAAAAATCTGAATACGCTCTTTATTACCTTCTTTAACTTTTTGATGCACTCGTACAGTATCACCACTGCGAGCATCAACAACTTGGGCTTTTTTCTGGGCTTCGTTTACTTTTTGAATCAATTGAAAACTCATCTTTTTTCCTCTCTAAAGCTACTTTAACTGGCCACATGGTTGTACGCCCACGGCTCCACATCAAATAACCTTGAATTTAACTCTCGTACAATTACAGATTATTTTATCATAGATTAGATTAATAGACAAGCAATTTATCCCGTTTTGGTGTATAATTTTTATATGGATTACGACAAACTAGCACTAGAATTACATGAAAATTTCAAAGGAAAAATTACAACCAGCTTGCGTGATCATGGCGAGTTGGATCGTGATAAATTAAGCGCTTATTACAGCCCTGGAGTTGGCGCAGTATCTAAAGCAATCGCAGAAAATCCAGCTGATTTGCCAAAATATACTTGGACTAATAATTTAGTTGGCGTAATTTCTGACGGCTCAGCCATTTTAGGTCTGGGAGATTTAGGTCCAAAAGCCGCCATGCCAGTCATGGAAGGAAAAGCCTTATTATTTAAGCATTTTGCAGATATTGATGCCGTACCAATAGTTTTGGATGTACACGAGCCAGAGGAAATCATTGCCACAGTTAAAGCGATAGCCCCAAGTTTTGGAGCGATTAACCTCGAAGATATCGCTGCCCCAAAATGTTTTGAAATTGAAGAGCGCTTAAAAGCCGAACTCAATATACCAGTATTTCACGACGATCAGCACGGTACAGCGGTGGTGACGCTGGCGGGATTAATCAATTCGATGAAAGTTGTCGACAAAAAACTGACAGATTGTAAAATCGTCATGGTCGGTGCAGGTGCCGCTGGTACAGCGATTGCAAAACTACTTCATCTATACGGCGCAACCAATATTTATGCGGTTGATAGTCGTGGTATTATCTCAGATCAACGCTCTGACCTTAATGCAGAAAAAACAGCCTTAAAAGCTTATCTTAAAACCGATATTGACGGCTCACTTGATGATGCAATCGCTGGTGCTGATATTTTCATTGGGGTATCAAAACCCGGCTTACTCACCCCTGAAATGATTAGTAAAATGAATGAAAAACCAGTAGTTTTTGCTTTGGCAAACCCAATTCCGGAAATTATGCCAGATGTCGCCCATCAAGCTGGGGTTGCAGTTATCGCCACTGGACGCAGTGATTTCCCTAATCAAGTCAATAACGCATTGGCTTTCCCTGGAATTTTCCGAGGAGCGCTGGATAATGGTGTGCAAAAAATCACCGATCAGCACAAAATCGCTGCCGCTGAAGCGCTGGCTACCCTCGTCGAAAACCCAACTGCGGACGAAGTAATCCCGTCGCCGTTTGACGAGCGCGTCGTGCCGGCGGTCTCTGCAGTGATTAAATAACGCCAAAAAGTGAAAAACCCGCCCTTCCGGCGGAGATGGGAGTTCGCTAGTAGTTAAACTAGGACTCAAAACCATCTCCGCCAAGAAGGCGCGGGTGCGGAGACCTTGAGTGCACTCTCATGGTCTCGGAAGGACGAAATCTGACGTGCCCGAGTGCGCGGGGCGAAAGGAGGGTCAGGAGGCGTCGAGCGTCTCCTTGATCTCCTGGAATATCGCTCGCCAGCGGCGAGCATCCCAGGGGTCGGGCTGCTCACAGCCACCGACCCCGTCGATGACGTAGGCCGGGGTGCAACCCGGCCCAGCCTGCACCATGAGGGTGCAGGACAAACCCTCCACCCGGAGATCTACGTCCCCGGGGGAGTTATACTCATCAACGAAAAAGTGCACACCGAGGCCGGCGGTCTCGGCGTACTCAGCGAGCGTCACGGCCGCGGCCGCGGCCGTGACCGAGGGGTTGTCGTAGAGGGAGGCTTTGGCAGCCTCCCTCAGGTACTCGCGGGACACCTCGCCCCGCACATAACCGCCCTCCATGGGGACAAAGGGAGTGGGGATAGTAACGGTCGGCTGGGCCATTTTGACCCCTTCCTGCCCCATTCCGGAGCGATAGTGGAGTCTGACCTTTTCAGACTCTCTACTCATACATAAAAACACGAATAGCTAGCGGTGATTCGCGATAATCTATTTTATATTTTGGTAGAGAGTCTGAAATCCTTGCGGCGTCAAGTGGCGTTTATCAGATTTCATTCTTTTTTAGGGTGCATACCTGCTCAACCCACTAGAGGGAGTGGTATACTATTATACTATCACACATCACGCTTTTTGTCAAGAGTTTTAGAGGTGTTTTTGTGGTTTTTGTCAAGCTCAGCAACTACCACAACCTATTTCAGCGAAAAACGCAAAAAACCAGCTTAAATCACCCGAGCGACTTCTTCCAACGTCGTCTCGCCACGTAGCGCCGCCAAAACACCAGCCTGCTCCAAAGTTACCATGCCATTTTTTCTGGCTACTGCCTCAATTGATTCGGTGTGAACATCAGCTACTTCACCTCGTAGAAATCGCTGGATATCCTCAGTCACTACCAATTGCTCCATAATCGGGATGCGCCCCTTATAGCCAAAAGGTGCATCCGCAGTCGCTACTGGCTTCCACAGCTTAAATGTGTCAAGATTTGGCCGATCGATATTGTCTGGTAAATCTTTTAGCACTTTCTTAACCCACTTGCGAGTAGACTCATCTGGCTCATACTCCTCTTTACTATCATCATGTAACCGACGCACCAAGCGCTGAGCGATCAATAGACGTATGGCTGAAGAAAAGATCGGATTCTGACCAATCATGTCGATAATACGACTAAACGCCGCCGCCGTTGAATTAGCGTGAAAGCTGGATAACACCAAATGCCCCGTAATTGAGGCTTGAATAGCGGTACGTGCCGTTTCATTATCACGAATCTCACCAATCATCACTACATCTGGATCAAGACGCAACACACTTCTCAAACCGTCATCAAAGCGTTGGCCAGATGTTGTGTCAATCGGTATTTGAGTGATGCCGGGAATAGTATTTTCCACAGGATCTTCCAGTGTAATAATTTTCCGGTCTGGCGTATTCAGAGCATTCAAAATACTATACAGAGTAGTCGACTTACCAGAACCAGTTGGCCCTACCATCAACACCATACCTCGTGGATGAGATATAATTTCATCAATTTGCGCCCGCTCGGCAGCGGAAATACTTAAAAGATCCAAATTTAGCATTGATGTGTCAAAATTAAACAAACGAAGTACCAAATCCAGCCCGTAAACCGTCGGCACCGCTTCAACACGCAAATTTAACAGATGAGAAGTGTTGTCACGGTGAATTTCTTGTTGCATATGACCAGATTGAGGGTCACGAGAAGCCGTTGAAATATTGGCACGAGACGCTAAAGTAGCCATAATCACTCGATAACGATCCCGACTTAATTCCGCCACGGTGTGCAACGCCCCGTCAACTCGCATACGGATACGAATTGACTCCCGCTGATTTTCAATATGAATATCAGAAGCACCCAATCTGTCAGCTTGATCAATCAAATAATCAAAAACGTCATTTGTACCAACAGTAGCCAAAGTCTGTGACACTTGAGCTAATGTATCACTGTCACCTTCTTTGGCGATCTCAATGTCATCATAAATCACCTTTTTGGGTGGATCAAACCTGAGCATTAACGAACGGAATGCTGAACCAGAAATTAAGAAAAATAGTGTTTTCTCACCCCTCTCCACGTACTCAGTCTGCATTTGTTGCATGACGGATTGCGGTGTTTGTGAAGTGACACCAAACCGGTAAGATAAATCATCGCTATTGTACGCCAGCGGTACCATACGATTTTTATACATTTCCTCAATTGTCAAGATGTCACGCAGTAATGGAATATCATTTTCAAATTCCCGACCATCCAGATATTGCAAACCTAAAATTGACGCTCGTGAGCGAGTTGCTTCTTCATCCTGATCACGGCGACGTGCTTGAATCCTGTCTTCATCCATCAAGCAAATTATATCAAAAAACTTATGCTTTGACGAGTGATATAATAATCTTATATGAAACACCCAGAAATTACTTTATTAGTGCATAATATTCGCTCAACACATAATGTTGGCGCTATTTTTCGTACAGCGGAAGGATTTGGCGTCAAAGAAATAATTCTGAGTGGCTATTCACCTTATCCAGATTTAAGTTTGAATACTGAAGCTCCTAGTTGTGCACTCACTGAAAATGAGATTTATCATGAAGATTGCCGTTTACCGCATATCCGTGAAAAATTAACCACTCAAATTCATAAAACAGCTCTGGGAGCGGAAAGTTTGGTGCCATTTGAATATTATGAAGATTTGACAGATTGGTTGGATTTTAATAAGACTCACCATAATTTGCCGATTGTGGCGTTGGAGCAGGCTGAAAATAGCTGTCTACTGCCAGATTTTCAACCGCCAGAAAAATTCGCCTTGCTACTCGGCGAGGAAGTTAATGGCATTACACCAGATGTGTTATCACAGACTGATTACATCGTGGAGATACCGATGTTTGGTCAGAAAGAATCATTCAATGTGTCAGTGGCAACCGGTATTGCTTTATACGGGCTGACAGTCAGTAAGTAAAGTTATTCTTTATAAAAATCATAACAGAGGTGGTGATATATATTATGATACGTTATTTGAAAAATGTATTGACATTTCTGTTCCAGTATGATATATATATCAGCTTTTGTTGACAAGTTGAGTAAATCCTTGTCCAAAAGTGCATTTTGACAAGCAGAGAGAGTTTATTTGATTCAAGGTGGGATGATGCACCGTAGGAATACTGCGCTGCGCCACCCCGCCTTGAATCAACACCATCCGGGGTGTTGATTTATTCTTTCCCTACGGGCGGGGAGAAGAGAGAAGGAAAGATGCCTCTGGACAGAACAATGAAAATTAGATTGAGTATCCTCGCCTATGAAATAAACATAACTCCAACAGAGCTATGTGGCGAGATTACACTATATCTACGGTTTCTATATGAGGATCCAGTTATCGACACCCTAGAAGAGGAGGAGATTAAAAAATATATAATTAAGAAACTGAGACACCCTGAGCGGCTGAAGCAATGCCGCTTAGAAGACAAAGAGCTATTCATATCCTACACAGAACTGTAGGATATGAGTAGTGCGAATATGGCAGGCAGGAGAATATCTCCGCCCCCCTTGACTCTCCTGCTTGTCATATTCGCTCCATAGTTGCGTAACTATGCTGATGAGTCCAAAAGGACGAAAGCGAATAAGATTATTTCAATACCACGCATTCCTCACCTAGCACTGCTCGCAGACTGTTCAATAGCCCATCATCCGCCTCAACCTTAAACGGCATTCGCATGGCTGACTTCTTTTCCTCACCCAGCACTAAAACCACTTCATTCAGACCCGGTGAATTAGAACACAGAGTTTTCAAATTAACTAATTTATCATGATCAGACGGATTTTTCACATGTAGGAAAAGTTTATCATCAGACATTTTCGGTACTGGACGTGACGACACTGATTGATTAGTGGATTTTGCCGAATTATTGTTTGTTTTTACACTACTGTTGGTTGATGATGACATTTTTTGCGCTCGATAAGCTGATTTTTTCTCTTGCTTCACCTTGCTACTGACTTTTGGAGCAGAGATTTTCTGTCCAGTTGATTCATAATCCCTAATCACCTCATCACTGATAAAAACGACTTCATCAGCAATCAATTTACTTTCATCACCCAGATTGCCACTCCGGTCACGTGCTGAATTTTTACCAGTCACCTGCACGATACTGTCTTGCACCAACTTGGCGCCAATTTGCTCAAATAAACTTGGGAAGATAATCACTTCACCTTCGCCAAATTTATCTTCCAAGCCAACAAATGCCATTTTTGTACCAGACTTGGTGACAATTGTACGCACTGTTGATATAATCCCACCAATTGTCATCGTCCGACTGTCATATTCAGGAATTAATTGCGTCAAAGGCTGGGTTTGCTCACTCAGATATAACTCATATTTATCAAGCGGGTGAGCCGAAATATACAGCCCCAAAAGTTCACGCTCCCAGGTTAATCGCTCCTTATCATCATGCTTAGCTGGCGAACTCTGTATCTGTAAAGTAGATTTGATACTGTCATTATCCTCGCTCAATATACCAAACAAATCTGCCTGACCGCTGGCCGCTTCTTTTTGTAATTTTTGAGCAAAGGCCACAATTGAATCAAGGTTAAATAATAAATCACTGCGATCACCAAATTGATCAAAAGCACCAGATTTAATCAACGACTCCCAAGCTTTGCGATTGAACTTTGAAGTTGAGACTCGCTTGGCAAAATCTTCAACAGAGGTAAATTTACCACTTTCTCTCGCCCGAAGCACCTCTTCAACAGCATTCACACCAACACCTTTGACCGCTGACATACCAAAGCGAATTTTCCGCTCACCCGGCACCACAGCAAATTCCATAAATGATTCATTGACATCAGGACTCAAAACCTCGATATTCATATGTTTACATTCCGCAATCTCAATTGCCAAACGATCAACATCATCACTATCACTCGTCATTAAAGCCGCCATAAAAGCATCAGGATAATGCGCCTTCAAATACGCCGTCCAATACGCTATCAATCCGTAACACGCCGCATGAGATTTATTAAAACAATAATTCGCAAACTCCACCAATTGATCCCAAAAAGTCTCAGCAATCTCACGTGGTGCGCCACCAAACTTCACCGCCCCCTCGATAAAATCTGGTTTAATTTTCATCATCAGATCCATCTTTTTCTTACCAACAGCCTTACGCAAAGTGTCCGCCTGACCACCTGTGAAACCACACCACTCTTTAGAAATCTGCATAAATTGCTCCTGATAAACCAAAATCCCGTAAGTATTTTCCAGCGAATTGCGCATACCCTCGTGCAAATAAGTGATCTCTTCCTCACCGTGTTTACGTCTGATAAAAGAATCGATAAACTGCATCGGACCGGGTCGATACAGTGCCACCATAGCGATAATATCTTCAAAACGTGTCGGCTTCAGACCACGCAAATAACGTTTCATACCGGCCGACTCAAGCTGGAATACGCCAGTCGTATCACCTCGCTGAAATAGTTCATATGTCGGCTCATCTTCTAACGACAGTGTGGACAAATTAATCTCGTCTTTATAAACTTTGCGAATAATCCGCATGGCGTTATTGATGATAGTCAAGTTACTAAGACCCAAAAAATCCATCTTCAGCAAGCCCAGCTCTTCCACCTCAGTCATCGGGAATTGAGTAGCCACCACACCTTTCTGCGCCATTTCCAGCGGAATATAATTAACCAATTTATCTGGCGCAATCACCACACCACAAGCATGCACGCCGTGACTACGAATCGTACCTTCAAGTTGAATAGCATAATCAAGGACTTCCTTGGCGGTTGGATTATTTTCATATTCATTTTTCAAATCTGCGTCTTCTTTGATACTTACGGACAATGGAATATGTCTACCCTGAGCGGGTGGTGGTACTAATTTTGCCAATCGATCACTTTCCGCATATGGCACTTGCAAGACACGGGCCACATCCCTTACAGCCATTCGACCGAACATTTTACCAAAAGTAGCAATATTTGAAACATGATCTTCGCCGTATTTCTTGGCGCAATATTCAATCACTTCATCACGCCGTGTATCTTGAATATCAACATCAATATCCGGCATTGATATACGATCAGGATTCAAAAATCGCTCAAACAGTAAGCCGTATTTTAACGGATCAAGATCA
This sequence comes from uncultured Candidatus Saccharibacteria bacterium, assembly GCA_963549685.1. Classification (GTDB taxonomy): domain Bacteria; phylum Patescibacteriota; class Saccharimonadia; order Saccharimonadales; family Saccharimonadaceae; genus Nanosynbacter. Next base: position 9,288 of record CAUUZR010000013.1, read on the forward strand.
GTGATATTTAAAGCATAAGCAATGATAGAGCCAGCCGCCGAGCCACGCCCTGGACCAAAAACAATTCCCCGAGATTTACCCCAGTTAATAAAGTCCTGGACAATTAAAAAATAGCCCTCATAGCCCATATTGCCCATCACACCCAGTTCCATTTCCGCCCGTTCACGCACATCATCAGACAGCTGAGGAATAATCTGTTCTACTGTGAGTTTTTTCGCTTCTTCAGCTGAAACATCATTATATCGCTGAATTAAACCCTGATAGGTCAATTTCAGCAAATAAGAATGTTCATTTTCACCCTCTGGCAACGGATATTTCGGAATCAGGATTCGTCCCAAATCCAATTCAACATCACAGCGGTCAGCAACTTTTTTGGTATTGGTAATTACTTCTGGCAATTCTTCGCCCCAATGGTCAATTATGTCACGAGGGTCAGTTAAATGTAGCTCAAAATCCTTCAAGCTCATCCGCTTTTCATCACTCAAAAACGCACCCGTACCGACACATAGCAGAATCTCGTGGGCATCTTGATAGTCATGTGTCAAATAATGCCCATCACAAGTCACCACCATCTCAATATCTAATTCACGAGATAATTTAATCAAGCCATCATTGATTTTTGCCTGCACGTCCCAATGAGTATTAGATTTTGGATGTCCGTGATCCTGCAACTCAAGATAATAACGATCGCCCAAAACTGATTTATACCATTTAGCAATTTCCCGTGCTTTATCATAATCATCATCTCTGAGCGCCACACCAATTTCACCACTGGCGCAACCACTCATAACAATCAAGCCTTCATTTAATTCCTCAAGCAGTTCATGATCAATCCGTGGCTTATAGTAAAACCCTTCTAGGTTTGCTTGCGTCGACAACTTCATTAAATTATGAAAACCAGTATTATTCATCGCTAGCACGGTCAAGTGAAAACGCTGCTTATCTTTACTCGGATCACGATCAAAACGAGAACGAGCTGCCACATAAGTTTCGATACCAAGAATTGGCTTGACACCGGCCTTCTTTGCCGTTTTATAAAAGTCGAGAATCCCGCTCATCGTACCATGATCGGTCACGGCGGCTGCTTCCATACCAAATTCACCGACTTTATCAACCAGATCATCAATCTTCGTCAAACCATCCAAAACGGAATGAAAGGTGTGGTTATGCAAATGCACAAAATCAGACGGCTTCAAAACCGCTGAATTTTCATTCTCCTTATCCCCACTTGTCATTAAGATAATTATATCACGCTAGCGACGGCTTTGCATCGTCTCGATCAACCGATTTACAAAATCAGCCAATGGCGGAAAAATATCAGCAGTTTTACCTAAAATCCACACTGACAGAACGATAAATAAAGTCACACCAATCACACTGCCGATACCAAAAAAGATGCCACGCCAAAAGTTCATAGCATAAACTTGACGTCTTGAACGGTGAAAATCAAAAAATAAATCTTCCAACACTGCCTGACGAGCGCCATTTTCATTATCACGAATTATCTTTTTCACCAGTTTATTTGGCTGTTTTTCTGGTCGCTTGGTCATGTTTTTTACCTCTTTCAAAATACTTCTTCAATGTAAAAATTTTCGGCGTTAAAGTCGTAAATAACTTAGCTCCCAAAGCAATTAAGCTAATTTTATCCCTAGCAAATGAAAGCTTCTCAGTCATTTCTAATGTCTTTTGCTGCACATGCTTAATTTGACGGGTCAATTTCACAACCGAAAAAATCATATAAACGATTACACCGATCAGAACAATCAATAAAATAATCAGCACGATTAATAAAGTCTTCATGCTTATTATTCTACACTATTTCAAACGTTCTGTCATAAAGTCACGCAATTCATCACCAAAATTTGGATCACGTAAACCAAAATCAATCACTGTTTTGAGATACTCTAATTTATCACCTGTGTCATAAAATTTGCCATTATTAATTTCACGCGCATACACACCCCAACCATCATCAATCATATTCTGGACGATTGGTTGAATCATAAATTCGCCGTGACCATTAAACTCTTCACCAGCTTTTTCCAGATATTCAAATAATTCTGGCGTAAATAAATATTCACTAACGCTACCTAACTCACTAGGAGCATTGGCTTTGCCAGGTTTTTCAATAATCCGTGAAACTTTAATCTCACCAGTTTGCTCGACTTCGCCACTGACAAAACCATACTTATCGTATTCATCATCTTTTTCTGCTCGCTTACAAGCCAGCACACTACCGCCGTAACGTTCGTAAGTTTCGATTAGTTGTTTAGTGACACCAGGTTTACTGACAAAAAAATCGTCCGCCCAGGTGTAAATAAACGGCTCATTACCAATTAAATGAGCAGCACAGGCAATCGGCGTAGCGTTACCGTAAGGACCTTTTTGGCGCAGATAAACAAAATTAGCTAAATTGGCGATATTATTTACTTGATCAAGCAGTGGCTTTTTCTTAGTACCACCAGCTATCAGATTGGCCACCAAATCCTCATTCGGCACATCAAAATGATCCTCAATTGCACGTTTGTTAGCGCTACCGACGATAATTATATCCTTAACACCGGCCTCAACCAATTCCTCAACAACATATTGAATAATTGGTTTATCAACCAGTGGCATCATCTCCTTTGGCATAGCCTTAGTTTGTGGCAAAAAGCGTGTGCCAAAACCGGCAGCAGCAATAATAGCCTTAGTTGGTCTTTTCATGATTTCCTCCTAATTATAACCTTTCCCGAATTAATTTTTGCGCTAGAGCTGGATTAGCCTGACCCTTTGATTTTTTCATCACTTGACCTACCAAATAGCCGATCGCCTTGTCTTTACCGGCCTTAATATCGGCGATTGACGCAGAGCTGGCTGGATCATTCATCACCTCATCAACGATTGTCGCAATCGCCGATTCATCTGACACCTGCAACAAATTCTTTTCTTTTGCTAACTCTCGTGGATTTTTTGCACCCGTCAACAACTCGTTAAACAATTCTTTAGCATTAGTACTAGAAACTTCAGCTTTTTCAGCCATTTCAGCCAGCTCAATCAAATCATCAATGGCGATCTGATCCGTTATAACATCTTCAGATTGAGTCTTTTCGCTGTCACTATTTTCATCAATAGCTAATGCGCTAACAAACCAGTGTGCCACCCGCTTGGCGTTAGAATCGCCAGATTCCTGCTGAATTGCCAAAATTGTTTTAGCGTGATTTTGGTTCAACAATAACGAATTAATCACCGACTTATCAAGCTTCAAACTACTCCAACTTGCCCGATATTCACTTGGCAACATCGGCACTTCAGATTGTATTTTTTCTATCTCTTCATCTGTTAATACAATTGGCGGAATATCAGCATCCGGCATATAGCGATAGTCTTGAGCGTCTTCTTTTGAGCGCTGTGAAGTGGTAATTCCCTTATCATCATTCCAGCCTCGAGTTTCCTGAATAACCACCTCACCACGCTCCAACAAATCAACTTGGCGCTTAAACTCATACTCAGCTGCTCGTTCAACACTCCGGAAAGAGTTGAGGTTTTTGACCTCCGCCCGCTTACCTAACTCAGTTGTGCCTTTCTTGGCCACTGAAATATTGACATCAAACCGCATATTACCGTGATATAAATCACCGTGTGTCACCCCAGCATAAACCATCAACTTATGTAACTCAGAAGCGTAAGCCCTAGCCTCTTCGGCAGAATGAATATCTGGTTCCGAGACAATTTCAATCAGCGGCGTACCAGCTCGATTCAAGTCCACCAAGCTATAGTTATCATAATGCGTTAACTTGCCAGCATCCTCTTCCATATGAGCATGTTCAATTCGCACTCGCTTGATCGATCCATCTTCAAGCGGTGCATCAACGTAGCCCGCCAGAATAATCGGCTGATACATCTGGCTAGTTTGATAGCCCTTTGGCAGATCAGGATAAAAATAATGCTTGCGATCAAAGCGACTGACTTTAGCGATCGGCGCATTCAAAGCTTTTCCAGCCCGTACCGCCAGCTCAACAGCATGCCTGTTCAGTACCGGCAACATACCCGGTAAACCAAAATCAATCTGATGAGTCTTAATATTCGGTTCGGCATTACGTGCATCGTTATCAGCTGGAGAAAACAGTTTAGTTTTCGTCGCCAACTGAACATGACACTCAATACCAATAGTCATTTCATAGTCATCATAAACACTCATTATAGCGCCCCCAAATCTCTTAATGCTTCTTCATAACTCGCCATGGCTCGACGAAAAGTTTTTTCGCTAAGTTTTATTTCTTCTTCATGTGCAATTTGATTGCGTAATTTATGGGCCGACCATAAAGTATTTTCACTAGACCAGTAACCTTTACGAGCTTTGAGTCGTTCACCCATTGTTTGACCCTTAACCCCATAATCACGCATTGCCTTATCCAACAATTTATCAGCTTTAACGATTGTCATTTGCATACTATCAGAGCTTCTGACGTTAACTCGATCAGAAATTGCGCGCCAGACCTTACGATAAGCCTCTTGATTAAGACGATTATTGCGCCGTGAAGTAATTTGAATAAAAATAATTAATAAGCTGCCGACGATTACCACGGCAATCACTAATGCGATAAAAGCAGGAGACATTAAAGCACCTCCACTTCTGCTATCAATTGTAGCAAGGCGTGATCAGACTGATAATCACCTATCAGCTGTACACCAATTGGCAAACCTTGTTCATTAGTGCCAGCCGGCACGCTAATAGCTGGTAATCCAGCCAAAGAAGCTGGTACTGTCATTATATCCGCTAAATACATTTTTATTGGATTATGTGTATTTTCGCCAAGCTTGAAAGCCGGGGTTGGCGACACTGGGCCAAGTAATAAGTCATATTCCTCAAATAGCTTATTAAACTCTCTAATCAACAATGTTCGTGCTTTTTGTGCCTGCATATAATAAGCGTCAAAGAATCCACTCGACAATACGAAACTTCCGATCATAATCCGCCGTTTATTCTCCGTCACAAAACCCTCATCACGACTGCGACCATAAAGTTCAGCCAAGGTTTTTACACCTTCAGCCCGATGACCATAGCGAATACCATCATAGCGTGCCAAATTCGACGACACTTCTGCTGGCACTACAACATAATAAATTGCTAATGAATACTCCGCCATCGGCAAGTCAACTTCATCAACTTGATATCCCAACTGTTTGAGTTTTTCAGCATATTCCAGCACCCGAGAGCGCACCTCTGAGTCAACACCATCGGTCATAAACTGCTTAATTAGACCAACTCGTTTTTTATTCAATTCCTGAGGTTTAGTCCAAAAATCTGGTAGGGTTGTCATATCTTTTTTATCTTGACCAGAAATAATCTCCATCACCAAGTCTGCATCAGTGGCGTTTGTGGTAAAACAGCCAATCGTATCTGTACTTGATGCCATAGCGACCACTCCGTAACGACTAACCGCCCCATAAGTTGGCTTAACACCAACTACACCGTTAAAGCTAGCTGGCTGACGAATCGAACCGCCCGTGTCTGAGCCTAAAGCAAACGGCACAACATCTAGCGCTGTAATTACCGCTGATCCACCACTAGAGCCACCAGCAACCCTAGTTTGGTCAACTGCGTTTTTAGTTGGTCCAAACGCTGAATTCTCGGTTGAACCACCGTGGGCAAAAGCGTCAAGGTTTGCTTTACCAACACAAATTGCACCTTCGGCCTCTAGTTTCTCTACCGCCGTGGCTTGAAGGGGTGTATTAAAATTCTCTAGCATTTTACTAGCAGCAGTACTCGGTGCGCCAAATGCCAAAAAATTATCCTTAACCACAAACGGCACACCAGCCAATCTACCAGAAACTTCGCCCGCATCTACTTTCTGCGCTCGCTCCAATGCTCGCTCTTCCGTTAAACTGAGTAGGGCGTGATAACCTTCAACTTCACGAGCTTTTTGCAAAGCCAACTTAACATTTTCTACTGCACTTTTTCCTACAAAATCTGCAATTTTACTCATTACAACACCTTCGGCACTTTCACTTGAAAATCTTTCTGTTCTGGCGCTAGTTTTAATAACTCATCACGGCCAACATCGGTTTGGATTTCATCATCACGCCAAACATTCTCCAGACCCGTAACTTGGTACGTCGGCTCAATATCAGTGGTATCAAGCTCCTTCAATTTTTCAATATAGGTAATTATTTTTTCCAAATCTTGACGCAATCCATCGACCTCATTATCAGCCAAAGCCAAACTACTCAAACTCGCCAAGTGTTGGATATCACTCGTAGAAATTGTTGTCATAAATTACATTATACTAAAATCGCCCGATAATTACATCAGACGACTATAGTTTTCTTAATTATATAAAATCTGTTAGTCTATG
>CAUUZR010000014.1:0-14242 GCA_963549685.1 uncultured Candidatus Saccharibacteria bacterium
GCGCTAGCTTGAGGGGCTAGTGAGCATTGCGCTCGTGGAAGTTCAAGTCTTCTCGTCTGCACCAGACTATAAGGTAAAAAGAATAAATGGCGCGTTGGCGGAGCGGTTACGCAGAGGTCTGCAAAACCTTTTAGACGAGTTCGACTCTCGTACGTGCCTCCAGAAAAAAATGCGCGAGTGGCGGAATTGGTAGACGCGAGGGACTTAAAATCCCTTGACCAAAAGTCGTGCGGGTTCGATTCCCGCCTCGCGCACCATCATACAGATTTCCCAAAATATCGTCCAATGAGGCGATATTTTATTTTGGGCAAAAATCAATTGCAAACGATATAGCGCTTTTGTTATAATGAATTGTATAAAATTATTAAGGAGATAAAATATGAGTCCAATTATTATTACTTTATTAGTTATCGGTGTCATAATCGTTCTGATTGTTGGCTTTGTGGTGGCTACTTATAACGGCTTGGTTACCTTACGTAATAGAGTCGAGGAAGCTTGGAGTGATATTACGGTTCAGCTAAAGCGTCGTACTGATTTGATTCCTAACTTGGTTAATTCGGTCAAGGGCTACGCTACTCACGAAAAAGAAGTCTTTGAGAAAGTAACTGAGGCTCGTTCAGCAATTATAGATGCTAAAACGGTTGGTGACGCCGCTAAGGCTGAAAATATGATGGAAGGCGCTTTGAAGAGCTTGTTTGCTGTCGCTGAAGCTTACCCAGATTTGAAGGCTAATCAAAACTTTTTGCAACTACAGGAGGAATTGGTTGATACTGAGGATAAAATTCAGGCATCACGACGCTTCTATAATGGTGGCGTGCGTGATTTAAATACTAAAATTCAGACTTTCCCGGCAAATATTATCGCAGGCATGTTCCACTTTGAGGCTAAAGAATTCTTTGAGGTTGAAGATCGTGCTGCGGTTGAGAAGCCGGTAGAAGTCAAGTTTTAATATTACTGTAAAATAAATCCGCTCGTCATATAAATGGTGGGCGGATTTTGCTATAATAGGTTTATGTATCAAGCAATTTCTCAGAATAAACGTAACACTCTTTTCATTATGGCGGCCTTTGTTGCAATTATTGGCGTACTTGGCCTGATATTTAGTATATTTTTCGTAGGCGATTACTCATTCTCGCTGATTATCATTGGCTGTGCTATTTTGTATGCTTGGTTGCAATATTTTATCGCTGGTAAATTAGCCATGGCAATGACTGGCGCTAAGGAAATTCAGAAAAACGACGCACCAGAATTGTGGCGGACAGTAGAGAATTTGGCGATTGCATCTGGTATGCCGATGCCAAAAGTCTACATCATCAATGATCCAGCGCCTAACGCTTTTGCGACTGGTCGTGACCCAAATCATGCGATAGTTGGTGCAACAACTGGCTTATTGGAGATTATGAGTAAACGCGAACTTGAGGCGGTGATGGCGCATGAGATGAGTCATGTTCGCAATTATGACATCCGAGTTAGTATGATAGCTTTTGGATTGGTTAGTGCGATTGGTATTTTGGCTGATCTGATGATGCGAATGATGTTTTATGGCGGGCGTGATCGTGATCGCAATACTCATCCAATTATCTATGTTTTTGGTTTGGTAGTGGTTATTTTAGCGCCAATTTTAGCTACTATTATTCAGTTGGCGGTTAGTCGTCAGCGTGAATACTTGGCTGATGCTTCAGGAGCTTTATTGACACGGGATTCTGAAGGTCTGGCTAGCGCACTGGAAAAGCTTCAGCAGTATGGTCGGCCGATGCAAAAACAGAGTTCATCTACCGCTAATTTATTTATGAATAATCCCCTAAAGCCTGGTTTTTTCTCAAAATTATTTAGTACTCATCCACCACTAGAAGATCGCATTACTCGTCTGCGCAATAATGCGACAAAAATGTAGGAAGTAATATGGCTAAAGCAAAAAAAAGTTCAAAAAAGCGTTCAGCGTCAACTTCAGTCAAGAAAAATCGTCAAAAATCTTGGCTCGATTTATTAAAGCATAACACGACAAATTTATCCGAGCGACGACGTAACTTTTTAGCACGTCGGCCACATCGTAGCTTTAAATTAACGAAACGGCGTGATTATCGTCGTGATCTAAAAATTCCTGGATATTGGGCTTTTACCGGAGAGGTGGTAAAGCTATTTTTGAAGCATAAAAAAATGTATCTAATTTTAACATTAGCGTTTTCAGTAGCCACGATTTTCTTATCTAGTATGATGTCGCAAGAAACTTATCAGCAATTAAAAGATGCCATGAATGAGGCTGAGCAGAGTGGATTTTCTGGTGTTTTAACGACGATAGGTCTATTTTCTGGTGTAGCTATGAGTTATCTGACAGGCTCATCATCTGGTTCATCGCAGTTAATTCCAGGTATAATGATAGGTTTATTTACCTGGTTAAGCACAATTTGGCTGACACGTGCGGTGGTGGCTGGTAAACGGCCCAAGGTGCGAGATGGAATCTATAGTTCTGGATCACCAGTGATTGCAATGATGGTTTTGGTTATGGTAGCTATTATTCAAATGATTCCGGCTGCAATTGCGGTCGTTATCTACGGCGCCCTCAACGCTTCTGGCGTACTAGACCAAACTATTATCCTTATGTCGGCTGGCGGTGCTACTATCTTAATCGTAACGATGTCGTCTTATTGGTTAGTATCGACCTTGATGGCGATGATTATTATTACTCTGCCGGGATCGTACCCGTTTAGATCTTTGCGGTTGGCTGGTGATATCGTAACGGGCAGGCGCACTAGGTTATTATTGCGATTATTATGGGTAATGGTACTACTGGCGATTTTGTGGTTTATTGTATTGATACCAATCATCTTGTTTGATTCAGCAATGAAGTCAGCTATACCGAGCTTAAATTGGCTACCACTTGTGCCATTTGTTGGACTAGTCCTATCACAGATGTCAGTAGTTTTATTGGCGGTATATATATATTTACTTTATAGAAGGATTGTGGAAAGTGACAGCCAACCAGCAAAGACTCGATGAGATCAAGAAACTGCTAAATAAGTATAGTTATGAGTATTATGCGCTGGATCAACCAAGTGTTAGTGATGCAATTTATGACAGTTTGATGACGGAGTTGAAGCAGATTGAGGCAGTGCATCCTGAATGGATAACGCCCGACAGCCCAACGCAACGTGTTGGCAGTAAACTACTAGGGGGATTTAATAAAGTTCGTCACCCACGGCGAATGGTCAGCTTGAATGATGTGTTTGATCGCAGTGAAGTTGAAGCGTGGGTTAAGCGTACTGATAAATTGGCGTCTGGTGTTCAACATGAATTTTTTGCTGACATTAAAATGGACGGCTTGGCGTGCGCACTTATTTATATTGACGGTGTGCTGACTCAGGCGGTGACACGGGGAGATAGTTTTGTTGGCGAAGATGTGACGGCTAATGTGCGAACGATTAAAAATGTGCCACTAAGGCTACGTGAGGCAGTAGGTTTTGAAGATTTTATGCATGGACGTACAGAAATCCGTGGTGAAATTGTGATTTTGAAGAGAGACTTTGAAGAATTAAATAAACGTCAGCGATCAGCTGGCCAGCCTGAATTTGCCAATCCGCGTAATTTGGCAGCGGGTACGATTCGTCAGCTTGATCCAGCGCTGGTGGCTATTCGACCACTTCATTTTCGTGGTTATGATGTGATCCGTGACGATAATCTTGATATTCCGACACACAGCTTTGCTTATGAAGTTTTGAGCGCTCTCGGTATTACGCGTAATCAGCAGGCAAGTGTTTTTGCTGATTTAGACGGCGTGATGAGATTTGTTGACGAGTGGGATAAGAAGCGTCACGACTTACCGTTCAATACTGACGGTTTGGTGATAAAATTGAATGATCGTAAATTGTACGATGATTTAGGTTTGGTTGGTAAAAATCCGCGCGGCGCCGTGGCTTACAAGTATGCTGCTGAGCAAGCCACAACTATTGTTAAAGACATCGTTATTTCTATTGGTCGGACAGGTGCAGCTACGCCAGTGGCGGTGTTTGATCCTGTGCAGGTTGCTGGTACAACAGTCCAACACGCCAGTCTCCATAACGCTGATGAAATTGCACGGCTAGATGTGCGTCGTGGCGATACGGTAGTTATTTTTAAAGCTGGCGATATTATTCCGCAGGTAGAAAAAGTATTGACCGAGTTACGACCAACTGAGGCTGAACCGATTGACTTTCCGGTGGAATTAGCACGGCAATATCCAGAATTGGAATTTGTGCGTCCAGAGGGCGAGGCTGTTTATCGTGTCAAAGGATTAAATAGTTCATTAATTTTGAAGCGATCGCTGACGCATTTTGCTTCAAAAGGTGCGCTTGATATTGAAACGTTGGGTGAAAAAAACGTTGAAGCGTTGGTTGATGCTGGTTTGGTGGGTGATTTGGCGGATATTTATCTATTAGAAAAATCGCAACTGTTGGATTTAGAGCGGTTTGCGGAAGTATCAGCACAAAAATTGCTTGATGCCATTGCCACTAAAAAACAGCCGTTATTTGAGCGTTTTATCTATGGCTTGGGTATTCGTCATGTTGGTGCCCAGACGGCAATTGATCTAGCTAAGCATTTTGGCAGTTTGGATGAATTAGTGGTAGCGACGATTGATGATTTGCGTAAAATTGATGGCATAGGCGAGATTGTTGCTGAATCAATTGTGGCTTGGTTTGCTGATGAAGATAATATAAAGCTATTAGAAAAATTCGTTAGTATTGGTGTTCAGCCAGTTATTCAAGAATCGGGTGATGCGCTTGTTGGACAGTCTTTTGTGATTACTGGCACACTGACATCAATGTCACGTGACACAGCTGCTGCTAGAATTCGCAGTCTTGGTGGCACCTTTCAAACTAGCGTTAGCGCTGGTACGACTTACCTAGTGGCGGGCGGTAAGGTTGGTGCTAGTAAATTGAAAAAAGCTGAACAATACGGCACGAAAATCATCGATGAGCAAGAATTGCTACAAATGTTGCAGAAATAGAGGGAAGCTATAATGATTCGATTGGAGTATAGTGAAGAAAAAACAGGTAATAAAGAGCCAAATCATCGTTTGGAGGTTGATAAGGGCAAGTATAGGCATAGTAAATCGGGCAAACTATATGAGGTGATTGGCCTAGCGTTAGAAACTGAGACAGAAGAATTCCTGGTAATTTACCGACCCCTTTATGAAAATGAATATGAATTATTCGCCCGCCCTGTTAATATGTTTATGGAAACAGTGGTGCTGGACGGGAAATCTGTGCCGAGATTTGAGAAACTAAATAACTAGTTCGACAAACATTAAGATATTGATAAGTTTAAAATAACGCTTGTGTTTTTATTATAAACGGTGCATAATAGCTTTAGAGCTGGTACGCATAGGGGCAATTCCTATGCTGCCATTCAAAACAAACACATGAACTGCCCCGGGTGGGCGCGTAACAGCTCTTTGATAGATTAGTTTTGAAATTGCTTATGGTATAATTAGACTATGTTCGTAGTCTCAAAGAAAAAAGAAGAAAAGTTGGCGCACCTGGTGCGAGAATTTTTTGCGACGCATCCAGACGTTAAATTAGTGGCGATTACAGGAAGTGCTGGCAAGGCGAGCGCAAAAATTGCTATTGGTACGGTTTTATCACAACAATTCAATATTCAATTGAGTGAGGAAGAGCCAAAAACCAAATCAGATGTTTTTTTGCAAATTATGGGCATTAGAGCGCCCCAGAAAAAGTTATTTGCCTGGTGGAAAGTCAAACGTGCCATGAAAAAGCGCATTAAAGCCAAAAATCCAGAAATTCAAGTGATTGTTCAGGAATTTAATCCACAAGAACTCGGTTATAATGTGTGGTTTAGGGATTATCTTGTGCCAGATGTTGCTGTTTTAACCTCGGTTACTAACGGTCGTATGCAAGTAGAATATTCGCTTGAAGAAGTTGCTAATGAAATGGTTTCGCTGGCTAATTACTCCAAGCAGTCGATTATCAACCGTGATGATATTGAGGGAAGGTTTGCTGGGTTTTTAACCAATCCTAATATTACAACTTATGGTTCAAGTTCGGTGGCGGAATACAGTTTCGACGATCATAATTTTTCATTGGAAACTGGACACCACGGGCTGATTATTTCGCCAGAAAACCAAGACGGTCTAGAAGTTGATTTGAAGCTTATCGGTGAACATAATATTCGGCCGGCAATCGCTGCCGCCGCAGTTGGGTATGCGTTTGGTATGAGTGATCTGGCAATAAAAACTGGTGTAGAAAAATTACGACCACTACCTGGGCGGATGAGTCTATTGCGTGGGGCTGATCAAACTTGGTTGATAGATGATAGCTATAGCTCTACGCCGTTGACGGCTTTGGCAGCTTTACAATCTTTATATAAAATGGAAGCGCCACAGCGCATTGCAGTTTTGGGTAATATGAATGGCTTAAAAGGGATTTTTCAACAAGCACACGCTGAACTTGGGTCGCACTGTAATCCAGATTTGCTGGATTGGGTGGTGACGGTTGGTGAAAAAGCTAATCAGCATTTAGCGCCTGCCGCCCGACAGAAGGGTTGTCAGGTGAAGGAATGTAGAACGGCAATTGAGGCGGGTGCTTTTGTCAGAGACAAACTGAAATCAGGGGGTATTGCATTATTTAAGGGATCGTCAGGTGGTGTGTGGTTAGAAGAGGCGATAAAAATAAATTTGCACAGTATGGAAGATGAGAAAAAACTAGTACGTCAGGAACCGCAATGGCTGGCGAGAAAAAATGATTTTTTCTCACAATTTAAATAGAGTTTATGTTATAATTTAAGCTATCAATAACTAAAGGAGGGTTATGGAACAAGGTAATCAACCAGCTGGTTCGGCTCAACCGCAACCACAGCCAATTGTGCAGCCACCTTTTGGCGACGGTAATGGCGCTGTGCAGATGCAGCCAAAGAAAAGTAAAAAAGGTTTAATTATTGGAATTGTGACAGGCTCACTATTGCTTATTGCTTTAGTGGCGGGCTTGTTGACCTATTTCTTGTGGTGGCAAAATCCACAAAAAATGGTGACAGACGCAGTTGCTAATGCCATAACCACTCAAAAAGCTACGGTTTCCGGCAATGTTGTCGTGGAGGTTAAAGATGCTGGTTTTAAACTGGATATGAGTATTAAATCAGCTAATGATATAGACAAGAGTAAGACGGATATATCAGCTAAAATGATGTTCGGACAGTCTTCTGAATCTATTAATCTTAATCTAAAGGGTAATGTCATCGTGTCAGGTAAAGATATTTATCTTAAAGCTGACAACCTTAAGTCATCTATTGCAGATGCTTATAAAGCTTATAATAAATTCATGGCAGAGATTTTAGGGTATAGTATGACTGACTCAGAGATTAATCAAAAGGTGGCAGATGATTTACGACCGTTTAATCCTACGATCAGCAAACTTGACGGTAAATGGCTGAAAGTTTCATTGGATGATATAACTGATAAAAAATCACGTTGTGTAGCTAATGAATTAGGTGATCTTAACAAGAATAATAACTTCAAGCGTGAGATAGCTAAAGTTTATCAGGAAAATCAATTTTTGGTTGTTCAGGATGCTAAAGTAGGAGATCGCAATGGTGGTCGTGGCTTTGAAGTTAAAGGTAGTAAAGATAAGTTGAAGTCGTTTGTCAAATCAGTTGAGAATACTGAATTTGGTAAGAAGGTGAAGGATTGTGATTCGAAAGCTTTTGATAGAGATGCCCTAGATAATAATGACAGTGGTAATTCTAAGTTGAAGCTTTGGGTTGACTCTGGTCATAACCTGAAAGCGTTTGAGCTTGAGGGTGACAGTGATGGCACTAAGGTAAAGTTTTCATTTGATATTCACCCAGGCAAGACCGAGAATATAGAGATCCCATCAAATGTCGACAATCTGAAAGATGTTTTGGGTGAATTCGATGAAGATTCACTAAAATCAATGTTATCTGCATAAATTTAGCAGTATAGACATAACTATAAATCCCGTTTCTATTGAGGCGGGATTTTTGCTATAATAACACCTATGAGACGTTATAATCCAACTGAAATCGAACAAAAATGGCAAGATCGCTGGGAAGAGGATGGCACTTACGTCGCCGACCTTGACGATGCTAGTAGGCCAAAATATTACGGACTGAGCATGTTGCCAGGGATTACTGGTGCTGGAATTCACATTGGTCATGGACGAACTTATCAATTTTCTGACATTAAAGTGCGTGCCAAAAGACAGCAGGGTTATAACGCCTATCATCCGATCGGCTGGGACAGTTTTGGCTTGCCAGTGGAGAATTATGCGATTAAAGTTGGCAAAACACCACGTCAAGCTCACGACGATGCGCTCAGTCATTTTAAAACTCAGCTCAAGCGTCTCGGGTTTAGCTATGATTGGTCAAAAGAGATTTCCACCGCTGATCCTGAATATTACAAATGGACGCAGTGGATTTTTACGCAATTATACAAACATGATCTAGCTTATCAAAAAGAGCAACCACAGTGGTGGTGTGAGACTGATAGTACGGTTTTGGCGAATGAGCAAGTTGAAGGCGGTAAATGCTGGCGTTGCGGTAATCCTGTGTCCAAACGTAATCTTAAGCAATGGTTTTTCCGCATTACGGCATATGCTGATGAGATTTTGGAGGCAACCGACGATTTGGACTGGACAGAAATGGTCAAGACCATGCAGAAGAATTGGATCGGCCGGTCGGTTGGTGCGGAGGTTGAATTTGCAGTAGTTGACAGTGACAAAGTCATAACAGTTTTCACTACACGCCCCGACACTCTATTTGGTGCATCATATCTTGCTTTAGCGCCAGAACATGAAATGGCGATTAATTTAACAAATAGCGACACTCGTCAAATGGTTGAATCTTATATAGCGTCAGCCCGCCAAAAGTCGGAAGTTGAACGCCAAGAGAATAAAGACAAAACCGGCGTATTCACCGGCAGTTATGCAATTAATCCAGTCAACGGTCAAAAAATACCAATTTGGGTAGCTGATTATGTGCTTGGTAGTTATGGTACTGGTGCGGTGATGGCAGTGCCAGCGCACGATGAGCGTGACTTGGCGTTTGCTGAGAAATTTGAATTGCCAGTTATCCGAGTGGTTGATACACCGGAGAGTTCTCAGGATTCGGGTTGCTATACGGGCGAGGGTGAATTGGTTAATTCTGGACAATTTAACGGTATGCGTAGCGAGGAGGCTCGGGAAGAGATTGTGTCTTGGTTGGAACAACAAGGGACAGGCCGTACGCAAACCACTTATAAAATGCGGGACTGGCTGATTTCTCGTCAGCGTTATTGGGGTGCGCCGATTCCGATGGTTCATGTTGAGGGGCGTCCGCCGATTGCTGTTGCTGACAACTGTCTGCCGGTTATTTTGCCAGAAGTTGAGGATTTTAAGCCAACGGGCGGCAACACTTCGGTGTTGGCACAAGTTGATGATTGGGTACGAGTGTGGGTGAATGTTGAAACTGGTGAAACTGTACCAATCACTCAACCCAAGCCTGAGGGTGATGATTGGGTTGAGGGTCGTCGTGAAACTGATACGCTGGACGGCTATGCCTGCTCCAGTTGGTATTTCTTGCGCTATCTTGATCCGCATAATGACGAGCAAGCTTGGAATCCAGAGATGATTAAGCACTGGGCGCCAGTTGATTATTACAATGGCGCTGACCATGCAGTAGCACACCTATTGTATAGTCGTTTTTGGATGCGATTTTTCTATAAACTGGGCTTGGTGCCAACACCTGAACCGTTCAAGCGGATGATGTATAACGCCTATATTATGGCGCCAGACGGTCAAAAAATGTCCAAATCCAAGGGCAATGTCATCGATCCGATGGAAATTATGGACTCGGGTTACGGTGCTGATGCGCTGCGGGTTTATGAGATGTTTATTGCGCCGTATGATATGGATGCACCATGGGATACTCGTGGGGTGCCGGGGACGTATCGTTTCTTAAATCGGGTGTGGAATTTGGCACAGGAATTTATTAAGGTGGCTACGTCATCGCCATCCACAAGGGATCAATCTTCAGCAGCCACTGAGCTTCTTCGTTTAACACACTCCACTATCAAAAAAGTCACCCACGATATTGAAGATGAAAAGTTTAATACGGCAGTGGCTTCGATGATGGAAATGGTTAATGGGCTATATAAAATTAAAGAGAAACAAGGCTTTATGCCTGCTCAAGATTGGCGATTTACTCTGGAAAGTTTATTGCAAATTTTAGCTCCATTTGCACCACATATGACCGAGGAATTATGGCACGAACTGGGGCATAATGACACGATACATATTGATCACTGGCCAAAATGGGATGAAAAATATCTAACCAGCGATACAGTAATGATCATTGTGCAAGTCAATGGCAAATTACGATCCAAATTAGAGCTACCGATTAGCACGGATCAGCAGGGTGTTGAAAAAGCGGCTTTGGCTGATGAAAATGTCCAGCGGTTTACACAGAATAAACCACCTAAAAAGATGGTTTATATTCCGGGGAAATTGATTAATATTGTGGTTTAATTATTCGGGTTTTTCGACTTTTTCTGCTTCAGCATCTTCATCAAATAGGAAATTATTTCTGACAGTAACTTTAACTTTATCTCCTGAGTGGATTTCCTCTTTGCCGTTACGAGTGGCTAGTCGGGTTGTCCCTTCACACCCTTTGAAGCTGTCATAGGGGAGTGATTTAGGCAATCCTAATTCCTGTTCTAGGTTATGTTGCGTATCGCAGATTTGTTCTCGTATAGCGAGAGGGTCTTCATGATAAATGGTTATTACATCAGAAGCAACTCTTGGCTTGCTCTCCATAGGTTTTATCATTCCAAGCAAGCCGAGAGTAGCAGCAGTAGCTACTCCCCCTAGGACGAAGGCGGCAACTAGCTGACGAGGGTGTCGTTTTATTTCATTTTCCGCCTGCCGATTTGCCGATTCAAGATCTTTAATTTTGGTGCGTAGCTCGCCTCTGTCTAGTGCCATTTGAACTCTTACCGATGGTGCTGGCTTGTGCTGTCGGGCGCGCTTTTTCATACGATCTTCAGCTTCATGGACAGCGTCTACTAAAGCTGTTAGATCATCAATCTTATCTCTATGATTAGGTTGTGGTGTAAATTGTTCTTTATTCATACCTCAATATTAACATAATCAACATAAAAAGTCAAGCGTTTTAATAAAATACTTGAGATTATGCTAAAAAAACGTTATAATTGATATCAAGTTTTATAATAACCCAAAAGAGGAGAATAGATTATGGCACAACCAAAAAAACAGAGTAGCCCACGTAAAACTGGCTTGCGTCGCAGCCACTTGGTTTTGAAATTAGCACGCCGTGTTAATGGATTATCACCAGTTAAGGTGAAAACTACCAAACGAGAAACTGGTAAGAACACAAAGTAACTAAACACGAACAGGGACGCTTTATTATGGCTTCAAACCGTCATTTAGGACGAATCGTTGCGTTGCAAACTCTTTATGAATATGAGTTTAGATCAGAGTTGAATGATCAGCATGTAGAATATATTGACATTTTGCGGCGCAATATGACCGAATATTCGTCGTCAATTGATGATGTTGATTTTGTCAATAGATTAGTGGCAGGTGTTTTACAGAAGACGGCAGAGTTGGATGAGAAACTACAACCACTTGCCCCAGATTGGCCATTATCAACCATTGCCCGGATTGATCGAGCAATTTTGAGAATGGGGCTATATGAATTGATATATTCAACTGATGACGTACCGCCAAAAGTGGTAATAAATGAGGCGGTGGAGTTAGCTAAAGCGTTTGGTTCGGATAACTCGGGGAAATTTGTCAACGGTGTGCTTGGTACGGCGTTGCGATCCCTGCAAGAGGATGCCGATAATGAGAATAAGTAATTTTGATACAGTAAAAAAATATTTTGGCGGTAAAAAGAAGCCGTCAATTCAAGAAATCGTCCGTGAGCCAACGGCTGGCGGAGTGGTTTTTCGGCGTAATAAAAAGAATGAAGTGGAATTCCTACTTTATCAAGACGCTCGTGACCGCTGGACGATTCCCAAAGGACATATTGAGCCGGGTGAGACAGCACAGGTAACTGCTCGGCGTGAAATTGGTGAAGAAACTGGGCTGAAAAATATTGAAATCCATGGTTGGCTGGGTAAGGTTAATTTTCGCTATCGTCGAATCGATAAGCTGGTGCTGATGACCACCCAAATATATCTAGTCAAGGCGCTTGATCCAGGTGAAAAATTGCAAAAAGAAGATTGGATGAATGGTTTAAAGTGGTTCTCGTTCTATGATGCACTAGATGAAATTGAGTATGATGATATTGGTAAGCTGATTATTCTGGCGATGAAGCGGATTAGGCAGGAGAATTTATAGATGAGTGGAATGAATACTGCGCCATATCAAGAGTTTGCTCGTAAGAAATTGGGTTTTGAATTTACTAATTTGGAGCTTTTAATTACCGCCCTGACCCACCGCAGTTATGTTAATGAACATAAAAGGTCAGTGCAGTATCATAATGAGCGACTAGAGTTTTTGGGCGATGCTGTACTGGAATTGGCGGTGACGGAATATCTGTTTAATAATTTTTCTGAACCAGAAGGGATTTTGACTAGTTGGCGGGCAGCGTTGGTGCGGACGGAGAGTATTGGTGATGCAGGTGATAAATTGGGCTATGAATCGCTGATGAGGATGTCAAAAGGTGAGAAAAACGGTACTGATCGGGCTAGATTACAGATTTTAGCAAATGCTTTTGAGGCGGTAATTGGTGCAATTTATTTGGAGCGTGGTTTTGAGGATGCTAGACGATTTATTCACCAAAATATCATTATTAAGCTAGATGATATTCTGAAGTCAGGCTCCTGGCGTGATCCAAAATCTTATTTGCAAGAACTTTCTCAGAAAATTGATAACGCCACCCCTGTTTATAAGGTTTTGGCAGAAGAAGGTCCAGATCATGATAAATTATTCACTCTCGGCGTGTTTGTCGGCGATAAGCTAATGGGTCGTGGCACTGGTTCATCCAAGCAGATGGCACAACAAGAGGCGGCCCGACGAGCAATTGATGTCTATAAGCAGGTTGAGACAAAATAAAACGTTCTTGCGCAGTCAAAACCGCCTATGCTATACTAAAACCACAGTATAATTCAGGAGGAGGACGGAATGTCAACTATTGACCAGCAATTTGTAGAATATGTGGTAAAATCTTTGGTATCGCACCCAGATGATGTTGTGGTGGAGCGCCTAATTGATGAAAAAGGCGTGTTGCTTACTTTGACGGTGAATCCAGATGATTTGGGTCGGGTCATTGGTAAGCGTGGCGGTACGGCGCAAAGTTTACGTACTCTTCTGCGAGCTTTGGGAACCAAAAACGACGCTAGATATAATTTGAAAATCGTTAATAATGATGGATTAACTGGTGCGCAGCAAGAATCTGAGTCTGCAGACAGTGGAGATGTGGATAGCTCAACAGATGAGACTGTGGAAAGTTCGTCATCTTACGCAGAAAATGCTCGAAAAGAGCTTGCAGAATTAGATGATCTTGATATATAATTAATTTTAGTTCAAGCACAGACATTTTGCGAGAACAAGCTCTGTAGCGAGCAACGGGTAACCGTTGAGAGCCTTATTTGTGCTAAAAAACCGCCTTTTCAGGGCGGTTTTTTGGTGGTAAAAAGTTTTTTTAAGACATGAAAATAGCCCGCTGAAAAGGCTCAAGCTGAATACGGATTTCAATCCGAGAGACTTCTTAAAAAAAGCCTACAATCAGATTGAATCGATTCAGCGAGCTATTTTCAGCGGGCGGTTAAGCCCGCTTCAGTACTTCATCGGAAAGCCGATCAGCTTCTCGACGAAGTACTCGTACTCTCTTGACAACCCTACACGGAGTAAGGTCGTCAAGGTTTTCGAGTTCTTCTTCCAGGCGGCGAGCTCGCCGCCTGGAAGAAGAGTCACCGTATAGAGCGACGACGTTTAATTGCCACTCTATACTACTTCTGTCATAATCCACTGAAATGGTGCATGACAGAAGCACTAGGCTTCCTATGAATACGAAGCCTAGTGCTAGTATTGTTATTAATAATACTAGCATAGTTTTTCACCTCCTTTCGAGGTGTAATTTGCTCAAAGCTAAAGGGCGACTTCTGCCCTTTGACGAAAGCTTCGAGCAAAAGTTGATATATATATCATACTGGTGATGGAAAGTCAATTTTTGTCCATCAAATGAGCGGATTTGCAAAATTCACGGAAAAAGCTTATACTAAACCTAAATGATA
>CAUUZR010000015.1:0-13384 GCA_963549685.1 uncultured Candidatus Saccharibacteria bacterium
GGGCGATTTGAAGGCATTTATCGCACAACTGGACTCTCAGGGCTTTTCCTTGGCTAGCGAAACTACCGAAATTGACACTTATTATTCTCGACCGGATGTTGATTTTATGCAGACGGTTGAGTGTTTACGGGTTCGACAGCGTGATGATTTTACCGAGATAACCTATAAGCCACCGACAGATCAGCGCACACACACTGAGGATGGAATTATTGTTAAGCCAGAAACTAACCTGCCGGTCAGTCCAGAGAATGCGGCCGTCGCTAAGCAGCTGCTAGCAAATCTTGGTATGGTGAAATTGGTCGAGGTCAATAAGTTTCGACGGATATTTAAGTGCGATGATGAACCGGGGTTGACGATTGCTATTGATGAGATTAGCGGTGCGGGTGTTTTCGTAGAAACGGAAATCATCAGTGAGGATAAAGAGCTGGCGCTGCGGCGAATTGAGGATGTTGAAGCGCAGATAGGAATTCAGGAGTTTGAAGTCATCACTCGGCCGTATCGTGATATTTGCATGGATATATCTTTGAAAGGTTGCCAACCAGCGTAGAATCCAATTTTTCTTGTTTGATTTCATGAATATCGAAATAGTTAAAGTTTGAAACTTCGTCTGTTTTACGAGGTGTCTTTAGTAGAGTAACTTTGTAGGCAATAATCAGAACAGGGTCATCGAACTTTGTATTCCAAGTTGGAATAATCAAGGGATTTTCTGTAGCGACTTCAATATCTGCTTCTAGCTCTTCCAGAAACTCTCGTTTCAACGCTTCCGTAACATCCTCACCATGTTCCAGACCGCCGCCAGGAAGATCCCATGAATCACTTCTCTCTTGGACGAACAGTAACTTGTCTGAAGAATCACACACCAATCCCTTGACTACTACTCGATATGCTGATTTTATGTCTTTTAGCATGTCAATCCTTGTGTAATAAAAAGCTTACCATAAAAATAAACGCCCTACAACGAGGACGTTTATTTTGTTTACTGTGATGTTTTAGTACACTTTCAGTAGCAACTCACCGCCACGTTTAGTTTTGACTGCTTCGTTGATAGTAACACCACGAGGCTTAGCATTTTCCAATTTAACATCTGCAAGGTAGCCGTTTTTGACTAATTGTTCAGCGATGACTTTTTTCATCTTGCTGGACGGAACACGAATTTCCGTCTTGCCGCAATATATGCATTCCTCATTATACTTGCTGTAATTGCATTACTTATAATAATTAGCCTCATTTACGGATATCTCCTTAAAACACCATAACTATATCAAAATCACCCAAAATTTCTCCCGGGTGATCTGGTTAGTAGTAAGACGCAACACAAGAGATTTTATCTACATAGAGATGATAAAAACCTAGTAATTATTGCTGACGACTCAGGCATGAAAATTGAAGCATTAAACGGTGAACCCGGTGTGTTCACAAGACGCTGGAACGGTCACGAGATGAGTGACCAGGAAATCGTAGACTACTGCTTGAAAAAGCTTGAAGATAAGACAAATAGGCGAGCGCAATATACAACATGTCTTGCAATAAACTTCCCTGATGGTCATGAGGAGGTAATTTTTGGAGAAAATTCTGGCGTTATTTTAACTGAGCCACGAGAGGAATCGCGACTCAAAGGTATGCCGTTTCGGGAGTTATTCTTCGTGCCTGAACTTGACATGATGTTTCATGAAGTATGCGAGCTGCCGAAGTTAAAACGCAATGGATATCTGCTTGGACATGAAGTTGCAGTCGAAAAATGTGCCAGTGTGGTACAGGAGATATACACTAACGCCATGTTATCATAATATACAGAGACAACTTGGCTTATAATAAATATCATGAAAAATATAACGCAAATCAAGGAATTATACAAAAGATACATAACTATCTACAAAAATGATAGCGCTACGCTTAAACTTTTAGCCGAGCAGTTAGAGAACCCTGATCAAGATATTATATCGCGCAAAAACTTTATTGGACACATTACCGCTAGCGCCTTTATCGTAAACAAGAACACTCGCCAAGTGTTACTCCTGCATCATAAATCATTGGGAAAATTACTTCAACCAGGAGGACATATTGAAGATACAGACAGCTCTCCTCTGAATGCCGCTCTACGAGAAACCGATGAGGAAACTGGCTTGCGTAGTGAAGACTTGGAGTTGCAACCAATACTGAGGCAGTATATAGAAGTACCATTTCATATAGACAGCCATTATATCCCTGAAAATCCCCGAAAGAATGAGTCAGGACATTACCATCATGACTTTCGCTATTTGTATATTACTGATAAATCTGAAATAAATATAGATAATAAGGAGTCCGAGGGCTTTAATTGGGTTGACTGGGACATTTTTGCTAACGATCCACACTTTACGACTGTTATTGATCGGATAGAGAGCCTATTAGCTCCGAATCCTCGTGATTTTTTCAGGTCAATTGCAAATGGCCAAGGTGATAATATATCGGTCATAGCAGTATCACATCTCATTCCGAGCTCAGAGAACTATATCATTAGTCTAAAGGAAAACTTTAATCTTATCGGAATAATCCCAAAGCCCAATTCAATAAACAATAGAACAAAAAGATTTCTAGAAGAAAAGGGTGTGCCCATTTTAAATCAATTTACTCGAGAAAGGTTCACCTAAACAATCCGGAACAAGCCATCTTTAAGTAGTCTTCATTATAGAACAATTTGCACTAAAAGTTAGCTTCGCCTGGCTGCTCGCCTCGTCTTACGACTCTGCCGTTTAGTTTATCAAGTTCATCCTGCGAGGTTGAATGTGAAGCATCGTTTAGTATTTCTCTTAACACATCTACAGACACCCTTAAGGCTGTTTCCTCGTCAATTTCTCCTTCGCTAAATGTTCTGCCAATCTCGCGTCCTAATAGGTAGCCAAACAATTCAGCTTTGCTTCTAGCTGCCGCACCTTCGCCAACATCCGACAATACTACGCCTCCCTCTCTTTCATCTACGCGACGCTGTAGATCGTCAAGCATGTCTTTGGCAGTTCCTACTGAGCCGCCTTCTTCGGCACGTGCAGTATTATCTATACGATCTTGCAGTTCGGCAAGCATGCGCCACGACTCTGCCCTATCGTCTGAACGCCCCCCCATTAAACCTTCACTCATAATACGTAAAACTCCTTTTCTTTAATTTA
The DNA here is from genome assembly GCA_963549685.1 of uncultured Candidatus Saccharibacteria bacterium. Lineage (GTDB taxonomy): Bacteria > Patescibacteriota > Saccharimonadia > Saccharimonadales > Saccharimonadaceae > Nanosynbacter. The sequence goes on from CAUUZR010000015.1 coordinate 3,144, forward strand.
TACGTGTTGATATTGTAGCATGAAACTGCTTAAAATGCAAATTCCAGAAGCAAATCCTAAATACATTGCACCTATGAGATTATTGCGTCATAAAAAGCGCTCGGACTCCCGAGCGCTTCTCTTTTTACTAGTTATACTCTAGTAAATCTTCAACAACAATTCACCGCCAAGTTTAGCCTTGGCTGCTTCAGTGCCAGTCATGACACCTTTTGAGGTTGAGATAAGTACTAGACCACGGCCGCTTTTCACCTTTGGAATCTCGCTAGCGCCGACGTAGACACGACGACCTGGCTTTGAGACACGAGTGATCTCGTTAATAGTGCTGTTGGTGCCCTCTTCGTTGATGGTAACCACCAGCACGCCACGAGGCTTAGCGTCCTCTAGTTTAACATCTGCGAGGTAGCCATTTTTGACTAATTGTTCAGCGATGACTTTTTTCATCTTGCTGGACGGAACACGAATTTCCGTCTTGCCAACCAGTTTCGCATTGCGAATGCGAGTCAGAAGGTCGGCGATTGGGTCTGTAGTTTGCATAGACATTGTCGAATCTCCTTTCCTTCTTACCAACTACTCTTTGTTATGCCTGGGATTTCACCCTTGGCTGCTTTTTCGCGGAAATTGATACGGCTCAGGCCGAACTGGCGCATGTAACCACGTGGACGACCGGAAATGCTATCACGGTTTTTGTGCCGAGTTGGGCTCGAGTTGCGAGGTAATTTCTGCAAACCGTCGAGGTCGCCAAGCTCTTTGAGCTCAGCGCGCTTTGCAGCGTATTTTGCAATCATCTTCAGACGCTTTTTATCACGCGCAATCATTGATTTCTTAGCCATTACTTGACGCCTCCTTTCTTCTCAAACGGCATGCCAAATTTCTCTAGCAAGGCTTTTGAAGCTTCCTTACTGCCGTTCTTGATGACAAATGTTACCTGCAACCCGTGCAAAATCTGCGTTTCTTCAAAGGTCAACTCTGGGAAAATTGATTGCTCGGTAATCCCCAAATTGTAATTACCGCCTTTGTCAAATTTCAGACCGACACCATGGAAGTCACGCACACGTGGCAAGGCTACATTGATCAAACGATCCATGAACTCGTACATCCGAGCCCCACGCAACGTGACGCTAACGCCGATTGGCGCACCCATGCCTTTACGAATACTAAAACCAGCGATTGACTTCTTTGCCTGACGAGCAACTGGTGCTTGACCAGTAATTTTCTCGACAGTGTTTTTAACAATCTCAAAATGTCGTTTGTCATCTTTTTTCTTACCTGTACCAACACTCACGACGATTTTTTCCAAAGATGGCACTTGATGCACGTTCTTTAGATTCAATTCGGCTTGTAGTTCCTTTTGGAGCTTCTCCTTATACAAGGCTTTCAAGCGAGGAGCTGGCACAACTGATTTTTTATCTGCCATTATTTAATCTCCTTATTCTTTGCTTGGCGAGCAACTCGAGTTTTGCCACCGTCAGCATTATTTACCAAACCAACTCGGCTGGTTTTACCTGATTTCTCATCAATCACTAGAGCTACTTTACTAATATCCATTGGTACGTGAATGTCTTTTTTGCCACCACGTGGGTTGTACTGATTTGGCTTCACATGACGATGACCAACACCTACACCTTCGACCAAAACCGTACCAGCCTTAGTGTCAACACTCAAAACTTTACCCGTTACACCCTTATTTTTACCAGCGATCACCTTTACCAAATCATCTTTATGAATTCGAGCCATTAGAGTACCTCCGGTGCCAAGCTAACGATTTTCATATAGCCCATATCACGTAACTCTCTAGGTACTGGACCGAAAACACGAGTAGCTTTTGGTTGCTTATCATCATTGATAATCACCACAGCATTATCATTAAAACGAATGGTTGATCCGTCCTTGCGATGAATCTGATCACGAGTGCGAACTACCACCGCCTTGACGACTGATTTTTTCTTAACATTGCCGGTTGGACTAGCATCTTTAACTGAGCAGACGATGACATCACCAACTCGGGCATAGCGACGGCGTGTACCGCCAAGTACTCGGATGCACAAAACTTCTTTTGCACCCGAGTTGTCAGTTACTTTCAGACGAGATTCTTGTTGGATCATTTTTCATCCTCCTTCTCTTCTGATTGAGCTGATTCAACCTCTTCTTTTAGCTTGATTGAGCCACGAGATTTTTCCACCACCTTAACCAAAGTCAGACTTTTTGTCTTGGAAATTGGTCGGGTTTCTTCAACCAGCACAATGTCGCCTTCACCCGCTTGATTATTCTCATCATGAGCAGTGTATTTGCGACTCACAGTATACTGCTTGCCGTAGAGCGGATGAGTCTGGCGGCTGGTAACTGTCACGGTAATAGTCTTATCACGCTTAGCGCTAGTGACTACACCAGTGAGTGTTCGTTTAGCCATTATGCTTGCTCCTTTTCTTTAATTTGTGTCAGCAGTCGTGCAATATCCTTACGATAGCTCCGCAACGCTTTTGGATTAACTAATTCACCAGCAGCGTGTGAGCGTTTTGCCTCTAATAAGTCATTGCGCTTCTGATCCAGCTGTTTCTTCAACTCTTCAACGGTCAGTACTACATCAGCTTTCTTGGCAGTTTTCTTTGCTTCAGCCATTATGCATCCTCCCGTTTAATAAATTTACATTTAACCGGCAATTTGTGACTAGCTAGACGCATTGCCTCACGAGCGACCTCTTCAGATACACCTTTCATCTCAAACAGCACAGTTCCTGCTTTAACTTTAGCGACGAAGAATTCTGGATTACCCTTACCACCACCCATTTTCAAGCCAAGTGGCTTACGAGTAACTGGGGTGTGTGGGAAAATCCTAATCCAAATCTTACCGCCACGCTTGATGTAGCGAGTCATCGCCTGACGAGCAGACTCGATTTGGCGGGAGTTAATACGCTCATTGGATTGTGATTGCAGTGCAAAGTCGCCGAATGCGATGTAATTGCCACGTGTTGCTCGACCACGGTTTTTACCGATACGAACTTTACGATGCTTAGTTTTCTTTGGTAACAACATTTAGCGACTCCTTTCTCCCTTATAAATCCACACTTTCACGCCGATGATACCTGCAGGTGTCTGGGCACGAGCTGTATGAAAATCAATATCTGCACGTAGCGTGTGAAGAGGTACAGAGCCTTCAATCACTTTTTCACGACGTGCCATTTCAGCACCGTTCAAGCGACCAGCCACCTCAATACGGATACCTTTGGCGCCTGCCGCCATGGTGTTTTGCGCAGTCATTTTGGTTGCGCGACGGAAATTGATACGGCGTTCCAATTGGCGGGCGATATTCTCAGCTACCAATTTAGCTGCTAGTTCCGGTCGACGCACTTCCTCAATATTAATTCTAACTGGCGAACTAACGATTTTCTCAATTTCTTTTTTGAGCTCGTTAACACCAGCACCACCACGACCAATCACCACACCAGCTTTCGCTGTGTGAATAGTCACGGTGATTAAGTTGGCGCTACGCTCAATCTCAATTCGATTGATGGTTGGGCGTGACGCAAATTTCTTTTCAATCAACTCACGGATCTGATGATCCTGGCGAATAGCCTCTGCAAACTCTTTCTTATTGGCCGTAAACCAACGAGAGCTCCAGTTCTTATGAACCTGTAGGCGGAAGTTGATTGGATTCACTTTTTGACCCATTTACTTTTCCTCCTTTTTTGCTGCCGGTTTAGCGGCTTTTTTTGCAACGGGCTTAGCAGGTTTGGTCTCTGCCTTTGCCTTGGTCTCTGATTTCTTCGCAGGCGCCTTCTTTGGTTTCTCAGTACCAGTTACTTCAACCAAAATATTTGAAGTCTTTTTCTGGAACGGCAAAGCACGGCCTCTTGAAGCAGGCTTGAAACGACGCAGACGTGTACCAGTGGTAATACTCAAAGTGGTAATTACTAAACTTTTAGCATCCAAGCCGTGGTTATTGATAGCATTAGCTTTAACGCTATCAATTGCCTTTTTTACTGGCAAGGCAGCCCGTTTTGGCACATGCTCCAAAATAACTAGCGCATCAGCCACAGTACGACCTCTTACCAATGCCGCCACCAACGAAACCTTGCGTGGTGTCTGATCAACACCCTTAATATAAGCACGAACGGTAAAAGAATTATCAGCCATAATTACTTCTTATCCTTTCCACCGTGCTTACGGAACTTACGAGTTGGTGAAAACTCACCGAGTTTATGACCAACCATATTTTCAGAAATCAGCACTGGTACATGCATTTTTCCATTGTAGACAGCGATCGTTCGACCCACCATCTCTGGTGTAATCGTTGAAGCACGTGCCCACGTCTTAATAACGGTTCGATCGTCAAGGCTCAGAGCAGCGACTTTTTTCGCCAGCTTTGCATCGACGAATGGACCTTTCTTTAATGAACGACTCATCGTGATTTACCTCTTCCTCTTCGCGTCGTGACGCGTACGTACGATTAATTTATTCGAACCTTTACGGCGGCGAGTACGATAACCAAGAGTCAATTGACCCCATGGTGTACGTGGCGCTTTACCAGTACCGTGACGACCACCGTCACCACCACCATGCGGGTGATCAGCAGCATTCATAACCACACCACGCACTGTTGGGCGAATACCCTTACGGCGCTTGCGACCAGCTGAACCGATCTTGACGTTTTGGTGCTGGATATTACCAACTGTACCGATTGATGCAGTAGCTTCCAAGCGAACCTTACGCACTTCACCTGATGGCAATTTGATGGTTGCGTAATTACCTTCTTTAGCCATCAACTGAGCTTTAGCACCAGCAGCGCGTACCATCTGAGCGCCCTTGCCAGCTGTCAATTCGATAGCATAAATCATCGTACCGACTGGGATAGCTGATAGTGGTAAGCGATTTGAAGCTTCAATTGCTACAGTTTCGCCAGTCTGAATTGTTTTACCTTTCACCATTGAGGTGTCAGCCAAAATATAGTGGAAGAGACCGTGTTGATCCTTAACCCGAGCGATACGTGCTGAGCGATTTGGATCATACTCAATTTCTTCAATCGTTAAAGTCAACCCTGCTGGCAAATTGTGGTTAACCAAACGGTAGTGTCGTCGCACGCCACCACCTCGATGGCGCACGGTAATGCGACCTTGGTTGTTACGACCAGCGTTTTGCTTTTTGGCTTTAGTTAAACTTTTGAGCGGTTTTTTAGTTGTAATGTCGCTCAAGTCCTGACTCGTCATGCCACGGCGAGCAGGAGTGGTTGGGTTGTAAGCTTGAATTGGCATTACTTTCCTTCTCCTTCCGTCTGCTCTACGGCATCAAAGACGTCCAATTTATCGCCATCCTTGAGTGTCACGTAAGCCTTTTTCCAGTCCTTACGGCTAGTATTGCCAGGATAACGGTGCTTGCCACGATTAAATCGAACAGTTTTACCGTCCTGAACAAGCGTTTTAATGTTCACCACAGTGATACCAAATTGTTGCTCAACCGCCGAGCGGATCTCATTTTTATTCAAATTAAGTGGCACACGGAAAGTATAGACATTATTTTTCAAACTTTCAGCGTAGGATTTCTCACTGACGAGTGGGATAATTGTCATCTGTTTCATATTACGCTTCCTCCTTGCCGAGCCACTGAGAAATCACTTCCACAGCCTTCGGTCCAATGACAATATGGTCAGCATTAAGGATATCAAACACATTCAAATGAGTTGCACTCACCACCTTAACATTCTGCAAGTTTCGAGTGCCGCGGAAAGCTTCTTCTGACTTAAAAGCCGCTACCACGATTAGAACTCGCCGCTTGTTTGCGATACCTTCTTTGGCTAGAGCTGCTACGAAATCTTTAGTTTTACCAGTAAATCCGCCCTTGAGGTCAGATACTAAAATCTTCTTTGCCTCGTTAGCTAACGTTAATGCTTGGCGAACTGCCACTCTCTTAGCAGTCTTTGACAATTTTTTAGTGTAGTTTTCGTTACCGCGTGGCCCGAAAACGATACCACCGCCACGCCAAATTGGGTTACGGGTTGAACCGAAACGTGCTCGACCAGTACCTTTTTGTTTCCACGGCTTTTTACCACCACCGGAAACTTCACCGCGCTGCTTGGTTGTGGCACTTGCCAAACGAGCGTTAGCCAAATAGCTATCATATGCCAATTTCAACAACTCGTGATTTGGCACATCGACGGCAAAAATATCTTTTGGAAGTTTGGTTGATTCAGCCATTATTTTTCACCTCCTAAGATAATTAAACCTTTATTTGGGCCAGGCACTGCACCCTTAACGCCGATCAAGTTGGTCTCTGGGTCAATATATGCTACCTCAAGATTCTTGACTGTAACACGCTCATTACCCATATGTCCAGGCATTGTCTTACCTTTGAAGACTTTTTGTGGATACATCGAGCCGATTGAACCGACCTTACGGGTATTACCTTTACCACCGTGCGTCTTACGATGACGCTTAAAGTTGTGGCGTTTAATGGTTCCAGCGAAACCTTTACCTTTGCTGGTTCCGGTCGCATCGACAGAATCGCCGACTTCGAACGCGGAAACATTGATTTCGTCGCCAACTTTGATACCCTCAGGGATCTCGTCGACGCGGAATTCCCGAATGTGCTTCGGGGTCACTTGGGCTGGCTTGACGTGTCCAGCCACGGCCTTGCTCAGGTTCTTACCCTCTCCATAAGCGACCTGCACCGCATTGTAACCGTCGGTTTCGACAGTCTTCACCTGAGTCACGGTGACAGGGCCGGCTTGGATCAGCGTCACCGGAATGGCTTTGCCGTCTTCAGCCAAGAGCTGGGTCATACCAAGTTTGGTACCGAGAAGTGTTTTCACTTTTCCTCACTCCCACTTAAATACTCCTGATGACGTGCGGTTTCCAGAAAAATCTAGACCTACTCATTCATCAAGGAGATAGTTGATATTACGCGTAATAGAAATTACTTCATCATTCTAGCACAATTAAGCCTAAAAAGTCAACCCATGACCACATGTTCTGTTTTATCTACAGTTCCACATATGCTATAATCATATTCGAAAAGAAACTTTATTAATTAGGGGGCAATCATGAACGATTCTCAAATCGAAAATACTAACGAAGAACTGAATAATTTACGCACTATCAGAGATGAGGCTATTAATGCACTAGCGCCAAATATAGATAGAATGGAAGGCGTTGATGGAGAACGAAAAATTCGTATATACATGTCAGCCGCAAGAATAACCAACAGCAGTAAGATGTTCCGCTTAGCTTACGAGGCAGCTAAAAATATCCCAGACACAGCTACACGAGCCGAGGCGCTAATTGACATTATTCAAGACTCTGGATACGCTATTAGCAAGTTGGGCGGCGGTCGCCCATTCTAGAAGCTTAAGAGTAAACAACTTCAAGTAAATAATATCGTCCTAATTGGGCGGTATTATTTTATAACGAATCCATAGTGATTAAATCATCACGCCAACCGGCGTAAACGAAGTCAGAATTGCCATGAAAATTATCGTGACATACCAAATTTTACGGTTGAATTGATATTTCTCAATCTTTAATACCAGCAGCAACGCAATAAATAACCCGACAGGAATGGCCTGGACAACCAAACCGCCAACTTCAACTGGATTTTTTAGACGAAGCCACAGCGCACTTAATATCACAAAAACCACCAATTTCAAGAAAAATGAGCCGTCATTATCATAAATACGTTCGCGACCTTTACGGCTAAAAAACTCACTAGACTGAGAACGGTTACGAGCGTAAGTGCGAGATTTTTGTTTTGACATAAGTACTTATGATTATACCACAAAAAATCCGCCCCACGGAATGAGGCGGAAATCGTCTGAATACCTTCTAATTACATCTTAATTTCAGCGTCAACACCTGCTGGCAGAGATAGATTCTGCAGACTATCAATGGTTTTTGGTGTGGCATTGGTGATATCAATCAAGCGCTTATGCACACGGCGTTCATACGTTTCACCACCAGTCTTATAAACATGTGGGCTTTTAACCACCGTATACGTACTACGGCGTGTTGGTAGTGGCACTGGGCCAGCCACCTCAGCACCAGTCCGAATCGCAGTGTCAATAATTTGTTTTGCCGACTGATCAATAACCTTATGATCGTATGCTTTCAGTCGAATACGGATTTTAATCCCTGTATCTTGAGCCATAGCTCCTCCTTCGTACAACTCCGTAACCTCTGACTCGATTCAACTAGTGTCTGGCCGAGTTCTCGGAGCAAATTTAATAGTTCATCTATAATTATAGCAATTCTTTTAACTAATTTCAAGCACTCTTAACGCTAGCGATCGCCTGTTTGACAATATCTGCTGAATGATACAAAGCAGCCTTTTCCCGATCTGTAAATTGGAAGCCTGACAGAATCCTCACACCCTCAGATGAAATGGCTGACGGCAAGCCCAATACCACATCTGATAACCCATATTCCCCGTCCACCAATGAACAAACTGGATAAATCGTGTGCGAGGATTGACGTAAAGCAGAGACAATTTTTGATATCACAAAACCAATTGCAAAATAAGTCGACTTCTTGGTATCGATCACTCGATAAGCTCGATCTCGAATTTTCTGCTCAACATTTTCTACTAATTCTGGATTAAACCCAGGGTATTCCGCCAGCGGCACATCACCAATTCGTGCCGTCTCAATAGTGGAAAACGACGAATCACCATGCTCGCCCAAAATATAAACATCAACTTCCCGACTATTTACATCCAATCCATCAGCGATCAGCGACTTCAAGCGTGAAGTATCCAAAGTTGTACCCGTACCAAACACCCGATTCTTCGGCAGCCCAGATTCTTTCAACGCCACATAAGTCAGAACGTCAACCGGATTAGCCACAATCACCAAATACGGTTTTGCCCCGCCCGCCATAATATTCTTAACGATATCTCGCATAATTTCAGCATTAACACCAATTAACTCCAGCCGTGTTTGACCTGGTAGCTGAGGTGACCCCGCTGTAATCACCACGATATCATCATCAGCGATATCACTATAATCACCCTGCCGAACCGATACATTGCGGTCAATCCCCATCGCGTCGTTGATATCCGCTGCCTGACCCCATGCCAAATCTGGATTTCGATCAATCAGCACGATTTCCTCAACCACCTGCCTCAATGCACACGCATAAGCCGCTGACGCTCCAACCATGCCGCCACCACCAATGATCACCAATTTTTGTTTATTCATCTTTTTCCTTTCTTTACAATCACTCCTTATTTTGTCATAAACAGCATTATTCGGTCAAGCTATTTACTTTTTTGACTAAATGGTGTATAATAGTTGTAATGAAATTTGTGATTTCAGGAGTTTTATAATAATTTAAGCCTTTTTCTAAATGCGGGAGAATATTATGACTGGAGAGTCATTTCTAACAACTAAGGGAGAAAGATTTACTACAACAGCAAAAATAGCAGCTGGAGTAGCTACATTTGCACTATTTCTATATGGTTTATCTGGCTGCGGTGAAAAAGTTAGCGGACAGGGGACACAAGATCCATCCGAGCAAAAGCCAACGACTACAGTGAGCGAGAGTGTAGACAGCTCAAAACAGGAATCAACCACTACAGAAAATAGTTCCGTGAGTAGTTCAAAAAATAGCAAGTCTCAAGATGACAAAAAGATTTATAAGGAACGTGACATATTAAGTAATAGTCACGTTTATAATGTTTTTGTCGTTAGAAAGAACTCAGAAGATCCGTCAAAAGGACCTGTTGTTATTAGTGATGAAAACGGAAGTAGTTATAAGATATGCGATAGCGAAGGCACTCTTTATTATGGCTCATTAACACCCCCTTATTATAGCATACTACCGCAACATTCTGAACATAATTCTCCTAGTTGTCGTAAAGGTCACGGAACCTTTGAGATTAGCAGAAAAGAACTCAACATCCCTGAAGAACGTAGAGGAGATGCACTCGTAAGTGATGTATGCGTAGATACACCTCAAGACGGGTCGCCAATATTCGATGAGTACGGTGATGAGCAACATTCTATAGAGTTTTCTATAAACAATGATGAACAGGAAGATCGGCTCCTTGTCTTTCTAAGCGCTGAGACATGCGAGAAAAGAGTAGAAAATTCAACAGAAGTGAAATAATTAATTAAATCCCCCGCAACAATGCGGGGGATTTATTTTGCCTGTAGTTACAACTACTTGTTGATCTTGGTGATAACACCAGCACCAACAGTACGGCCACCTTCGCGGATAGCAAAGTTCAAACCTTGCTCCATAGCGATTGGGGCGAGCAACT
>CAUUZR010000016.1:0-13038 GCA_963549685.1 uncultured Candidatus Saccharibacteria bacterium
ACCAAACCTTAGCGAGTAAATTTTTCACTCAGCATTTGATAGCTCATCAATTCTTCTGATTTGAACCAGTGAGCAATCTCTTTTTCTGCCTCTTCTGAATCGCCAGATGCATGAATCAAATTTGGAATTCCCTTCTGACACTCATCAGCATAGCCAAAGCTAATATGTGAATAATCACCACGAATCGTACCCATATCAGCGGCTTTCGGTTCAGTTGGGCCAACAATTTTACGCACCACCGCCACCGCTTCAACACCCTCCAACACCATGGCGATAACTGGACCATCCATCATCATGTTTAGTGTAATATTCAGAGTATCTTCGCCACGACGAGTTGCCAATTTACCAATTTCTTCATAATGCCCATAATAGTGCTGGCGATCAGGCGACGCCATCTTTACACCAACCATTTTCAGGCCAACTCGTTCAAAACGCTGTAGAATTTCCCCCACAATACCCCTCTGGACTGCATCAGGCTTGAATACAATCAGTGTTCGCTCAACACCGCAAAAGTTTTTTGACTGTTCAGACATAATTAATCTCCTCCTAGTTATATATCTTATTTATAGTAACAAATTTTTTATAATTTGATAAACATAGTTACCAGCTATATAATAATTATTATGTTTATATCTGAAGCGTTAACTGACTTTCTAGAGAACCTGGAGATTGAAGGTGGACGTAGTCAAAAAACCATCTTAAATTATCAACTATATCTAGAGAGATTTATTGATTTTGCTGGTGATATTACTGTTGATAAAATTACATCAGAACTGATTCGTAAATATCGTATTTGGCTCAATCGTTATAAGAATGACAACGATGAAGAATTATCTCTGATAACCCAAAGCTACCACCTGATCGCCTTGCGTGGTTTTTTGACCTATCTATCAAGAAGAGATATTAAGTCGCTGTCAGCTGATAAAATTATCCTACCAAAGACTGTTCGTAAACAAGTAACATTCCTGCAATACGACGAAGTTATGCGAATGATTGAGCAAATTCCATTAACCGACGAAACCGGACTACGCGACCGAGCTATTATTGAACTATTATTCTCCAGCGGTCTGCGTATTTCTGAGCTGGTTAATCTTGATAGAGACCACATCAATCTCAACCGACGGGAATTTATGGTACGTGGTAAAGGTCAAAAAGATCGACCGGTGTTCGTGTCTAAAAATGCCGCTGAACACGTCCGAGCCTACCTAGAAATGCGACATGATTCATTAGCTCCTCTTTTCTTGAGCTATAGCCGACGCCATAGGAGCGTTGACACCTCTGGCGATTTTCGTCGACTTGGAGCCAGATCAATTCAACGAATGGTTGCTCGCTACGCTAGACTAGCTGGAATCACCAAACATGTTAGTCCACATACCATGCGACACAGTTTTGCCACTGATTTATTAATGAATGGCGCAGATTTAAGATCAGTTCAATCAATGCTAGGTCATAGTAACATTTCGACAACACAAGTTTACACTCACGTCACTGACCAACATCTAAAAGATATTCACGAAAGATTCCATAGCGACACTGAATAATTACGGCTGACAGCTACCTGGAATATAGCTAGATTCTGATACGGAAAAATCTTTACAGAGATTGTTATTCAGTTCAACCGCATTATCTGGATAATTAAAGTCACTGCCCATCTCTAATCTAGCTTCAACTCGTCTGAAAATATTAGCGGCACGACCTGTCGAGTCAACTGCTGGTTGAACACCGTCAAATTTCACAGTATTGCCCGTAGAATTCAGCAAACTGATTCGAACACTACCACCCTTATAAAGCATATTCAAACGAAGATAGGTATTTTTGCTGGCAATTGCAGTAATGTCGCTGACCTTAATAATAGCCCTACAGGAATAGCCACCAGGAATAAATCTTTTACTACAGGTCACGCTCTGCTGATGATTATTATATTCTCCACCACCAGTCGCTCGAGGAAAGTTTCCTACGGTATTGATCTCTGGGTACGACACCGGCGGAGTATTAACTACATTAGGTCTCAAGAATAAAGCGAGACCTGTTGTATCAAACTGATCTAGTGAGCTAATCGTCGATCCAGGATTGATAAGCTGAGCTCTCATTAGCGGAGGCGTATTTACACCCCATTGCGATTCCGCTGGTAAAGAATCTCCATGACCTACCGGAGTGGCATCCGCTTGAGCAGGATTACTCTCATCATCCCGTTTATACCATTCTATAACAATCCTATTGAAAGTATCTTTTGACCACAGCGGAACCACTCTGCTCTTGTCTTTATCCATTTTATATAACAAATCTGGTGTTTCACGATCTAATTTCACGCAGGTATAAGCCTGATCAAATTGAGCACCGGTTACATTTGAGCTTTTTATAATAACTTCAGACTCGCCAGCCACGCCAGCCACGCCAGATCGCTGAATCATATCACACTTATTGTGATGATTATTAATGGCGTCGATAGCAGTAGAATTACCCAACTGAGAAGCTCTAAACACCCGCTTAGCATCCTCAACTCCCGCCAAAGCAGCATCATAAGCACTCTGTGACAGATCATTGTCAGACGCCTGTTTTTGATCAACAACCATCAATCTAATAAAACTCACTGTTAAAATCGACATAATTAACGCTGAAAAAATTACTGCGAATATCGATACCACACCAGTTTGTTGATCTTTTTTACCCATTAGTCCTCACAATCATTTCAAATCTATTGATAGCACAAAATTCAATATTAGATTCATTATCTGTTGGTGGTTTACATTGCTGATTTGCTGTATCAATCTCACTAATCACACTTGTTCCAAGTACGAAACTAGTCTTAAATAATGCTTCTGAATCATTAGACTTGGTGGCTTTTTCTAGGCTAAACTGATGTATAGCTAGGTTGCCTCCACTATGCTTATCTAATTGCTTTAGGAGATGAGTGACTCTGTCAGCAGAAACGCTAGTTGGATATTTGCCACTAGTTGTTTTAGCACAAAGCATAGCACCCGGATCAGCAACACGAACAAGATTTATTGGCTTACCGTCAACTTTAAATATATTACTAGAGCTACTTAAACCAGCATCATTCAAAACTTTGGCATAGTTCCATACGTACGAATAATCACCTAAACAAAACCTACTATTGATTTCATTAGAACCCTCACGGACCGTAATAATGTAATCACCTGATTCATTTTTGATGATTTTTTTAGCATTAGTTTGTAAAAAATCTCGTCGTAACGTATCACTTATTTCTCGACCCGACTGATTAACATCACGTAAGATTACTCCTCTGTTATATACCTTACCCGCTTGAATTGACACAAGAGTAATTGACAGCAACAACACCGAAATAAACGCCATAGCTAAAGTTATTTCAATTATAGTAAACCCTTTACTTTTATGCATCTTGGTCATATAACCTCACAATTGTACCCATTGTCGCTGGCATTGACGACTCAAGCGAATCCCAACAAGCCTGAATATAAGCATCATAAAATTTATTACCCTTGGTTAGTTGTATAGACACACCATATGATACATCTCCTTCAACTTTAGCATAAGACTGTGCTTGTTGGCTGCTAGACACTTTTTGGATATTACCGCCCAAAGAACGTAAAGCAAATTCTTTTGCTTCAAATTTACTTGGACAAGACGTCACGCCTAGTCGCTGTTTTACAGAATGAGCCGACACTAGATTGATCGGTTTCTTTAAATCATTCCATAAATGAGTAGTATAATTATTTCTCTCATCATGAATATAACGTAACATCTCCGCTTGAGAATCTATTTGCTGTCTCACTAAGGTGGTTTCCAAAGAACGTTGAGCTATCGCTACACCTTTATTCATAATACTAATCGTACCAACGGCCACCATACTAAACACCGTAACAGCCAGTATCACCTCAACAAGCGTGTCGCCTTTTATACTCCTGTTAATCACACTACACCCCCACCTTATTACAATCATCCCCAGACGGCTCAACTGTGATTGCACTAGATGAACCTGACCTTGAATTTAGAAACACCGACAACCTTTCACCAACCATCCATTTATCATCATAGACACAAATTTCTCTACCACTGAATTGTATATCACCTGAATGACCCGCTTCCGTATTACCCTTAACAAAATCTGTCATACCGACTGAACCAACACCTTCATGATACCTACCAGCATTAGTACGAATAATAATATTACCATTGTCTGGATCACGATACATCAAAATAGCAATATTAGCTTTGTTGTTAGCCATGTTGGAGAACTTACTTTTAGCACTCCAATCCATATCGTATTTAGTTATATCATTTTTATTGACGCCCTTACCATCAGTTCGAGCATATTTCCAATCACCACCAACCTTCCTGGCATAGACAGCATAAGAGGCGTAGCTTTTACCGTAATTGTTGTTTACATCACCCTCTGTCTGAATATATCGCCCAACAATTACACAATCTGACTGTCCACGACTAGCATTGGTTGCACCAAGCATGCTACAGGCAGTGCCGTCAATATTCTCACGATTATTTTCCACGTTGATGACTTTGGAATATTCGCTACGCAAAAAAGCGGCAAACGACTGAACAGAGTCACGATATTGTTGACGATTAATTGATGAAGAAACCCCAATCATAATACCGGCAGCCATCAGTCCAGAGATGGTTATCACCAAAACCACCTCAATAATCGTAAACCCTTTTTGCCAGTTGCCCATCACTCTTTTATTATACCATAAGCTTTATATCACATAGCTTAACATTAACCAAGATGAAATCGTTGGACCAAAAAACCACGCTATCAAAAAACCAACTATTAGCAGTGGGCCAAACGGAATTCGTGAACTGCCTTTCAGTTTTCCACGCAACATTGACGGCAAGACTAATAATGTACCAATTAAGTTAGCGGCGAAAAGCGCCAAAAATGCCATCATCCAATTACCTAAAAACAACGCCAATCCCAAGCCCAGCTTAACATCACCAAAACCAATCCAAGTGCCGTCCTCGCCATAACGTATTCGGGAAAATAGATATAGCAAAGCATAAATACCACTCAAAATTGCCAGCGAACCGAATAGTGACATTAAGGATTCCCCAAAATCATCAGCCAAAGACAATTTGACGGCCGCAAACACTGTGCCAACAATAATAAATGGAATATTAATTTTATCCGGCAATAGCATCCATTTCAAATCGTAGACAAACAACGCTGCTAATAGCACTAGCCCGACTAGCCATAGCGTCAATAAAACACCCTGCCAAATACTAGTGAGATTATCCGGCCAGAACATAAATGACACCACAAACAATATTGCCAAAACTACTTCTAGGAATATTTCTGTCCACCCAATAAACTTTTTACAATAACGACAGCGTCCCATTAAGCTAAACCAACTAACTAAGGGAATCAAATCATACCACGCCAAAACATGCGAACAATGTAGACAACGTGAGCGATCACTCCGAACATTCTTTTTCAACAAATGAGACAATCGCTTCATTTCTTTTTTATCAACCTTTTCACCAGCCTGTTGATCCTCTTTGAGCTGGCGAGCCCTCAATCGCCAAACTTGCGCACCAACAAAACTACCAAAAATTGCCCCTAATAAACCAAAAATAATACTCATCATACTACTTATGTTATCAAAAGATGAAATAAAAAAACACCCCAACTAGTATAGTTAGGGTGTTTGAAAAATCTACAACTATTAGACGTCTTGGCAATAAATTTGATATTTACTACCGTTATTTTCCAAAAACGCCACAACTGAAGCAGACCTAGCGGTGCCAGCTTTCATCGTCATTGTCTGATCAGATTCTCCGGCTGGCACTGGTATATCTCCACATTTTTTACCAATCATTACTCTAATCTTTGCTTTAGTAGCGGTTAAGCTATTACTGGCAGTAACCACCTCAACGTCAGATACGTCATATTGATTTAAAGAGTCAATGTATTTTTGTAATTTAGCACTGTCTAAGTCATTAAAAGAACCTTTATGATTTGACCTATAGGTGTTTAATGCACTAGCCACGGTACTTACATCATTCCTGCGAGCAGTATCTCTCTGTCCACGATTCATAGCTGGCAAAGCGATAAATACCATCGCAAAAATCAAACCAGCAATCGCCAAGACCAAAACGACCTCGATGATAGTAAATCCTTGATTATTTTTCTTGATCATTGAAATTTCCACCTTTCTATGACCGTTATTTTATATTATGCGAAAACCGCTTACGTTTATGATACACCAATTATTTAGATATGTCTATATCTTAATATCGTTCACTAAACCATAGATTGGGAATAATATAGCCCCCACCATAAACATCGCCATACCCGCCATTACCACCATTAGAACTGGCTCAATAGCAGTAGAGATAGCTTTGATTTCTTCATCTAATTCATCTTCATAAACTTGAGCGGTTTTGCCCAACATTTCATCGATTTTACCAGACTGCTCACCAATCTTAATCATCTGAGGTACCATCACTAGGAAGTAGTCTTCATTTTTCAACGACTCAGATAAAGCTTTACCACCTTTAACCTTTTCGGCAGCTTTGGTAATTGATTCACTGATAATAACATTATTAACAGCGTCAGAAGTGATCTTTAACATATCCAACATCGGCACACCAGTCGACAAAAGCGTCTGTGCCGTACGAGCAAACCTAGCCATATACAAGCGACGGAACATTCCCTTAAATATTGGAACATTTAGCTTAAAGATATCCTTATTTTTAATACCCTGCTCAGTCTTAAGATATTGCAAAAAGAAATAGATACCAACCACCAATAATATACCGATCAACCACCAAAAACTCATAATAAATCTGGAGATACTAACCATTATTAATGTCATGAGTGGCAATTCTTTGTTCAAATCTTTATACAACCCCTCAACTTGAGGTACAACATTAAACAACATAAAGCCAATCACGAGAATAATCACACCTAGCACAATACCCGGGTAAACCATAGCACCCCGAATTCGCCTCATCATGGCGTCATCTTTTTCTTGCTGAGCAGCAATTCGTTTTAGGGCATCGTCCATTGTACCAGAAACTTCACCAGCCGCCACCAATGATAAATACACTTTATCAAACACCTCTGGATGTTTACCAAAAGCGTCAGATAGCGCTTTTCCACCCTCAACATCGGACAATATTTCTGCCACAATTTCTTGCATTTTTTTATTGGCAGTTTGCTCCTGAACGGTTCTCAGGCTCTGTGCTAGAGGTAAACCAGCACCAATCAACGTAGCCAATTGACGAGTAAAAACAATCTTGTCCTTGGATTTCACCCGATTAGAAAATTTGGAGAAAAAACCCTCTCTTTCATCCTGCAAGTCAATCTTTAATGGCGCAAAACCCTGCTCTGTCAGCAACTTAGCAGCAGAATTCTCGCTTTCTGCTTGAACAACAGACTCAACAATCTTACCGCTAGCGTTATCTCTGGCTTTATAGTTGTATTTTTTCATTTTTTACCCCCTCATTAATCGCTCAAATTCGGTTAGATCAACTGCAAATTCACGCGCACTATCATAGGTGATTGTACCAGATTGCACCAAGTTAACCAAGGTTCGATCCATTGTTTGCATGCCCTGATCAGCGCCAGTTTGAATCACCGCATCAAGCTGATGAGATTTACCTTCACGAATAATATTGCGAACAGCTGGATTAGCAATCAAAATCTCTGCTGCTACAACTCGACCGCCACCAATTGATGGCACAAGACGCTGTGAACAAATAGCCATCAAAATGTTGGATAGCTGAGCACGAATCTGAGGCTGCTGATGTGGTGGAAAAACGTCGATCATGCGGTCAATTGACTGAGCAGCCGAGTTGGTATGGAGTGTAGCAAACACTAAGTGTCCAGTTTCAGCGATAGTGATAGCTGCGGAAATCGTTTCTAGGTCACGCATCTCACCGATCAGCACAACATCTGGATCCTGACGCAAGCTGGAGCGTAAAGCTGCTGAGAATGAATAGGTATCATAGTGAACTTCACGTTGCACCACCACCGAACGCTTGGATTTATGGGTAAACTCAATCGGGTCTTCAATAGTAATAATATGTTGTGATCTTTCTGAATTGATTTTATCCACCAACGCAGCTAGGGTTGTTGATTTACCAGAACCTGTCGGCCCAGTCACTAATACCAAACCTCGTGGAAAATCAGCGAAGGTATTAACAATAGCTGGCATACCTAATTCTTGAGCAGATTTAATTTCATTTGGAATCAAGCGCAGCGCCGCTGCTAAATTACCACGCTCATGGAAGGCGTTCACACGGAAGCGACCAAGCGTACCGAAGGCAAATGAAAAATCAAATTCTTTATCTTTTAATAAAATCTGTCGCTGATCTTCGTCTAAAATCTGGAAGACTAATCGCTCAACTGAGGCTTCATCAAGTGGCTGCGCACTAGCAGCCGGAGTCAATGCACCGTCAATACGCAACATTGGCGGTAAACCGACTTGAATATGAAGGTCACTGGCACGTTTTTTGACCACTTCTTCCAGTAAAATTTCAATACGTAATTCTTGACTATTCATACTTCCTCCTTTTATGCGGTGTCTGCCGCCACTCTATTTACTTCTTCTAATGTTGTTATACCGTTCAATGCCTTCAGGTAGCCATCTTGGCGCATCGTCACCATACCCTGCTGAATTGCCATTCGTTGTATTTCAGCCGAAGTTGCTCGTTTTACAATTAAGTTCTGAATCTCCTCTGTTACGTCCATCACTTCATAAAGTCCGGCTCGACCAGAATAGCCATGCGGTGTTTGTTGAGTATCTTCACCTTTCGCTAAGACATATGATGATTGGTTGGCTAATGGTAAACTGTCATAGCCCAAATCTTGTGATAATACTGGAATTTGCTCTTTCGTTTTTGGCAATAAATGACCGACCGTGTTTAAAATAGTTTGAGTCTCCAGGGGTGAAGATTGATATAAGTTGCGTCGCCTAGCAACCCGCCGTACCAAGCGCTGTCCGATAATCGTGTTAACCGTTGAAGCTATCAAAAATGGTTCAATTCCCATATCAAGCAATCTCGGCAAAACTCCTGCGGCTGAGTTAGTGTGAAGCGTGGAGAACACCAAGTGACCCGTCAGAGCTGCCTGAACTGCCAAATTAGCAGTCTCAGCATCACGAATCTCACCCACCATTACTATATCTGGGTCTTGACGCAAAATTGACCGAAGCCCAGAAGCAAAAGTTAAACCAACATCAGTATTGACCTGAATTTGATTAACACCATCCATCTTGTACTCAACAGGATCTTCCAATGTAACAATATTCACTGTGTCATCTTTTATTTCTTTAATTAACGCATAAAGGCTAGTTGACTTACCAGAACCCGTTGGTCCAGAAGTTAAAATCATACCGTTTGGCCGCTTGATACCTTTACGAATCGCCCGCAATGCCCGCCCAGCATAGCCCATATCATCAAGATTAAATGAACTACCAGATTTATCTAATAAGCGAATCACCACCTGCTCACCCCAAACAACTGGTGAAACTGCAATACGAAGATCAACTTCCTTACCCGCCACGTTCACCGCAAATTGCCCGTCTTGTGGTACACGATGTTCGTCAATTTTTAGATTAGATAAAATTTTAATGCGACTAACTAATGCTGGTTCAATACTTTTGGGTAATTGCATAACCTCACGCAAGACACCATCAACTCGACAACGAATTTTCAGAGACTTCTCCATCGGCTCCACATGAACGTCAGATGCTCGGCTTTTAACGGCATATTCCAAAATCGTTGATAACGCTCTTGAAATCGGTGAATCCTGCACAATTGTCTGGATATTACCCGAGGCTGACGAATGCTCTTCTTGAGATACTTTGGCGGCCACATCAATAGAAGAAAAATCAGTCTTATACTGATCCAGCGCATGTCTCACACTGGCTTCTGATGCCATAAAGACCTTCAGAGGACGCTGAATCCGACTTGATAGATAATCAACTGCCTGAATATTGTTGGCATCAATCATAGCAACTGCCAACCGATTCTGCACCTCAGCCAGCGGTACCGCCATAAAACGCTCAGCAATATCTAACGACAAAAGATTTAAAATATCTTGACTAATCGTGCTGTTTTGCAAATTAACGTAAGGTACACCAGACACCTGAGCTACCGCATGAACCAGTAGTTCGTTATCCAAAATGTTTTCGTCAGTTAAGAAAGTTAATAGTGGTTTTTTTAATTCGGTAGCTCGTTTTTTAGCATCATCAATAACAGCTTGCTCAATTAGCCCCTCGTCAACGAGCAGTTTTATTAGTTTATCCTGAATGTCATCCGTCAGTAAAGCCACCCTGATCTCCCGCTACTACTCGGCTTTCTGACCCACAAACACCTCAACTGTTGGATTGATTGCATTAGCATTGAACACTTCATCACTCGGCTGATTGACTTCAGGAGAGATCTCGCGTACAGTTTTGACTTCTACACCCTTTTCTGGAACTTTTAGAAATGAGATATTAGAGGCAACTAAATAACCGACACCGACACCAAAAGCAGTTACTAAAATAATCATAGCTATATCTGTCTTTTTCATAGTTTAACCACCTTCTTTTCTAATTCAACTGTTTGGGATGGCTCATAGTAAGCGTGCGCTTTAACAGATACAGTTAACCTACCATCTTCATTGATACGAAGTTCCAAGCTATCAATGTCAATCACTCTAATAGACCTCTCAAATTTTGTCAACAGATCTTTAATTTTATTAGCATCAGCGGTTGCTTCAAAAGAAAATGATAAAGTATTACCACTAGCCGCTGATTCATCACCCTCAGACTGACTATCTATAGATAAACTATTAATTTCAATACCATCAACCGTATCTAAAAATTTATTCTTAATTGAAGCACCCAATGCATCGGCATTAGCTCTATCGGGCAAAGCGTCCAAAATTGTCCTCAGAGCGTTTGAATCTTCACTGGACTTTACGGAATTCAATGCCGTATTTGCCTCAAGAGCTCGCATATTATTCTTCAACTCGTCAACTGATTTTATATTCTTATCCAGCCTTGATACAGTAGTTTGTTTTTCTGCAATAATCTTTCCGTGAAAAATTATTTGTTGCAATAAAAATATTCCCACCACTAGGGCAATACCAGCCAAAAACGCTGCTCCAGCAATAAACGCAAACATCGTCTTCTTTGAGGAATCAATCTGTTGACGTTTTCGAATTGCTACGCCTTTATTGTCTGCCATATTATTGCCCTCCTCGCTCAGATGAATTTTCACCTGATTTGTCAGCATTCTTCTTAAATAGTCCATCTGGTACGCCCAATTTGGCATCAGTAACATCAATTTTAGCAGTTGGGGTAATAATCGCTAACTTGGTATCGCTAGTAATGCGCGCCAATAATTCATCAGGATAAGTGATAGTAAAGGAAAACTGCAAAACTTTTTTACCGTTTGCATCATCACCAAAAGTCGCTTCCTCATCTTTAATTTCGCTAGTTAACGCCACTTCAGAATCATCACTACCCTCTTTTGAAGTCTTAATTTTAGTATTAAGAATCGTCTTCTTAAGCGCCTCTAGCGCACTGTATCCACTAACAGCAGAACCCTCAAGTTTAATAGTCTTACTTTCAGAATCCACCGTAATCGTGGAAAAACTAACAGCATTTGTACCACCAGGATTAACAGCCGAAATGACATCAAAAATTCTTGAATTTATTTTCTTCGATTCATGCTGTGAAGTTATTTTATTTAATTGATTTTGTACAGTTACCAATTTATCAACATCTTCAATGGAGGTTAATTCTTTAGCTTTCTTATCAAT
Source organism: uncultured Candidatus Saccharibacteria bacterium (assembly GCA_963549685.1). Lineage (GTDB taxonomy): Bacteria > Patescibacteriota > Saccharimonadia > Saccharimonadales > Saccharimonadaceae > Nanosynbacter. Next base: position 11,774 of record CAUUZR010000016.1, read on the forward strand.
ATTACCGTCACTGATAGCCTCAAACGCCAATTGACCTCCCAAAATTAAACCTAAAACAACCACCAGTGCGATTGCACCACCACCCACTAAAACAGAAAACGATATAATAATATTACGTGTCATGCGAGCTTTTAACAGCTCTTTTTTAACGCTCGGAATTAAATTGATTTCAATCATTTTAGATTACTCCTTTGCGCCAAACCAATTGCGACAGCAAATTCATTAGCAATAGGTGAAATTTGTTGCTGATAAGAGGCTGGTACTTGCACCCGTTGCCACGGATTAGCTAAGTTAACCTGAACATTAGTTTTATTTGATATGTAACTATCGAGTTGCGGAATTGATGCACCAAATCCCGACAACAATATCCCAGTCACAGCAATGCTCTCGTATCTAGTCTGGAAAAACTTAAGTGACTTATTAATTTCTGAAGCAAAGTTATCTAGAGTGGAATCTATCGCCCGTACGACTTGACCGTCTAGCCTGTCCGGCGCCAAGCCAAATTTAAGAATAAATTGACGAGCCTGATCTTCTTGAACACTTAAATTCTGCACCGCAGATCGCACCAATGAAGACAAACCTAGCGGTATCGTACGCACTAAACGTGGCATACCAGCATATATCACCGCCAAATCAGATGAGTTCTCACCCATATCAATAATCAATCTCGCATCTTGTGTATCATTCAAGGACAATGATCGAATCATGGCAATTTGATCAGGCTCCTCAGCGATCACATTAAAACCGATTGACTCAATCATCTCAAGGCGCTGTTCAGCATAATCTTTGGCAGTACTGGTTAATAAGACTTCATATTGGTTAGCCACACGTAAACTGTCACCTAACAACGCCCAGTCAACCTCAGTCTCATCTAAAGGCGTTGGAATATACTGGTCTATCTGATACTTCATCATTGACTTAAGTTCTTGCTCAGAAACTTTTGGAACATCAACCACTGTAGAAAATGTCTTGCTAGATGGCAGACCAACCGCCACATTTACTGTTTTAATACCTGCTTGACCAACAGCAGTCATAATAACCTCACCCAACCGTCGGCGAGATTCGGCTGAATCACCTCCGGCTAGCTTGGCGTCAATTGGAGCGTAACCATATTTTAACAAGGACCAGCCCGTCCCAGAGCGTGCCAATTGAACCACACGTACCGCATTCGTACCGATATCTAGCCCAAAGAAATCGCCCAACCCTTTTGCTATTTTCATAATAACTTTATTATATACATAAGTGTTTTGCTATGCAAGACTTTG
>CAUUZR010000017.1:0-12933 GCA_963549685.1 uncultured Candidatus Saccharibacteria bacterium
ATTTGGCTTTTTAATTTTTGTTTTGTGTTTGTTTTTATTGTCTAAGCGTGGAAATGGGTTATCTGTGATAACCATAATATTTCCAAAGAGACTTATGTGTGAGGTGGAGTTTTTTGGGAGGTGTTTTGAGGAAGGTTCGTTGCCGTTTTTCAAGTGGAGCAAATTGCCACCTGCCGTCTTCAAATATCCAGATAGTTGATCTCGAGAGGTTCTAATTGTTAAGGTGCTTTACCAACTAACCTATTCAGCAGACTCGGCGGACATAAGACGGAAATAAGCTCCAGCTCTTACCGCCACAACATTCTTGTCAATCCCAGCATAATCCAGTAAATGTTGCTCGATAGTGACTCGACCCTGTTTGTCATCTAACGAAGCAGTTGTTTTACCACGTCGGAATTTGACATTCAGATCAGCCACACGCTCATCCAAAATACTGCCAGACAAAGCGCTTTCGACTTCCCTATCCCAGACTTGCTGTGGATAAAGATGTAGGTAGTTGCCGAACCCACGGGTCAGCACTACACCAGATGCAAACTCCGCTCTGAGTTCTGCCGGAATCGTCAAGCGTCGCTTGTCGTCCAACTTTCGCTCAAAGTAATCTGTTTGCACGCATCGCCCTTTCTCTGTTGGGTTAGATTAGTTGTTTTTTGTAGTGGAGTGTTTGTTTTTATTCAACGTTTATTCCACTACCCCCACTATACTACCCACCATTACCCACTTGCAAGCCTTTTTGACGACTTTTTACCCATTTTTCCATAAATTAAAACTTTTCCACCATTTTGTGGAAAAGTCTAGCGTCGGTCATGGTTATTTCTACACTATTGTTGCAGTCGCCTGCCTGAAATACTCGCCTAACGTAAATACGATAAATTTTCTACCGCCATCTGACTCTGAGTTCGCAAAACTTCGTCAATCGCCATTGCATCTGGTGAGATTTCCAGCGCCTTACGATTAATGCCGTAAAGATACAAGTTGCCCAAGTCACGCACCCGACTTAGGGCAACATAACCCATACCCTCAACGAAAGCTTTTCTCAAATCGATCTTTGCCACATCCAATGTCATGCCTTGACTTTTATGAACAGTAATCGCCCATCCTAATCTAAGTGGTACTTGTGAGATGCTAGCCCGTTTGCGATTACCATCACGCAATTCCCAAACATCCGGCGTCATCACCACTTCACGACCATTATGAAACTTAACAATCGGATAATCCGTCAACGGCTCAAAATCCACCACTGTACCAACACTGCCATTGACATACATTTTTTGGGGTGAATTCTTTACCGCCATCACCAACGCCCCCAGCTTCAACACCAACTCACTTGGCGCCAGCACCGAACGTTGAAGAGTTTCTATATACACCTTTGACCCAGTTGTCGTTTGATAGTACACTCGCTCTTCACCAGACAACTTCGCCAACTTATCAGCATTTATCGCATCAACATCTACGTTCATGGTATGTAGTTCAGTAATGTCATCACTGGGTGGCTCAATTTTCGTTCGGGCTAACAACGCTTCAGCGTGTCGACGACGCACATCACCCGCTCTGATGGCAGTTAAAATTGCCGACAATTCCGCATCATTCTGTCTATACTGTTGCTCGAGATATAACACGGTTGGCTGAAGTTCTTGCCAAGCATTAGAATATACCACAAAACCACCACTCGGATCACCTGATCGATTAACTGGTGGCAACTGAAAAAAATCACCGCTCATTACTATTTGAATGCCACCAAATGGTGTATCATCTTCCCTAACTTTTCTAGCAATTTCATCAACCATGTCCAGCCGAAAATCATGTAGCATGGAAATTTCATCAATAATCAAAATGTCGGTCTTTTTGATCACTTCTCGGCGAGTTTTTGATAGTCGATCAAAAAAATTACTCTCCAAATAATTATTAACACCAATTCCACTCCAGCTATGAATAGTATTACCGTTCAAATGAGTTGCCGCCAAGCCCGTCGTGGCTGTGACCGATACCTTCTTGCCCCGTTTCTTGGATTGAACAATAAATTTATTCAAAAGATGAGTCTTGCCTGTCCCAGCTGCACCAGTCAACAGCGCTGAACGTCCACTCAAAAGAATTGCCAATGCCAATTCTTGATCCATTCACTTAACCTCGTGGTGGCTCACCCTCTGGTTCACCTAATAACTTCTTGGATTTAATCTCATAACGCTTGCCGGTAATTTTACTTTCAACATAATCCTCATTAATCAGATTCACGAAGGTATCTAAATCATTACCATCCATAATAATAATTGCGCCACCATCATCACTCATTAAATCTAATTGCATTTCATCAGCATATTCCAAAACTTGCTCTTGTTTTATTTCACCAACCTCTAATTTCTGCAATTTATTAATCGTCTTTTTGCGCTCTTTAACCAACGAATTTAGATCCAAGCCCTCTGGAAAACTTAATTTATATTCTTTCTCAATCTCCGCCACTTTTTTATCAGCAATCACTTGCTTCTTATATTCATAACCAAACATCCGCTCAAACTTTGAAGGATTAAAAGCAAAAATATCCTGATCAATAATTAAAACTTGATTATCATCTGGCACTTTAAAACCAACTTCCGCCTTAAATGCACCAAACTTGCCATCAGAAAACTCCCACGCCAAAGCACTTTTGAGAGTTTGACTCTGCGCTAATAATTTGACAGAATAAAATGGCTTGACATCCGGGTTTGACGGATCAGTAAATCGTGCCAAAATACCCTTCATCCGCTTAAATTCATACTCCGTTTCAGAAAACTCCACGATGTCGTCACGCTCATGTTCGATCAAGTGAATTAATGTTTCAGCCCGTCCAACCTTATTAAGCTCGGTGCGCAGCAATACATTATCTTCACTCTCACTCAGCTCATAATCCCGCACACTCAACCCCGTACCTGCTCCGAGATTAACAAAATTAATGTAATCAAACAAAAATAGCGGTCGGAGTTGTTGCTCAACATTACCCTTCAGGGGCATGAAATACGGAGTGTAATTTTTATTAAACAAAAACAATTCAATATTCAAATCGTTCTTTTGTGCATCAATTTTATTGGCCCATAAAAAAATATCAGTTACTTCCCTCTCTTGCATATATCTTATTTTATCACAAAACCCCATCAACTTATTTCAATTATCTTGTATTTTCCAGTTTGATGCTTGTGTTTATCGTCATAATTATTTACAATTAAACTTAGTAAGTTTTTAGGTGGTTATGAATAATAGAGGAAAAAACGTCTCCCGAAAAAATCAATCTGGTTTCACCTTGATGGAAATTGTGATTGTAATAGGTGTGATAATGATTTTGACGATTATAGGGGTTGGTGTTTTTTATGGATCAACCGACATAGATGAGGCTACTGAACGAAAAAATGACCTGACTACAATCTATAACGCATTAGAACGCTACTACAAAACAGGATCTGGCTCTTCTGAGCCGTCTTATCCAGCAACTACACCCGATATTGGTAAAAAAATTGAAGAGTTAGTTGATGATAAAGAAGCGGTGATCGCTCCCGGAGAAACGTCTAATAGTATAATATCACCAAACACTGATTCTGATGAATTGCCGTTTACAAAAGTAAAGAAATACTCATACCAATCTTTCAAACGTGATGGTTCGTTGTGTACAGCTGAGCCATGTGTTCGATATAAGCTACTCTGTTACACTAAATACTATGTCACCTCTTATGGAGGTGATGGTGGTCTTTACACTGGTATCTCTGCGACTTATTATAACGAAATTGACAGCATGAGGCAACAATAATGAAATCACCTAGAACCAACCAAAAAGGCTTTACGTTAATAGAAACCATCGTCACACTGGTGGTGTCATTAATTTTCACAATCACCATCATCGGACTGTTTTTATTTATCAGATCCATTAACTCTACCGCAAAAGCATATTACACGGCTGATGCGCTAGCTTATGAGAATCTCCGTATTTATGCCAACGGTCAACCACCTACTTGGTTTAAATGTACTTATCCCAGTGGCTCATCCACACCATCAAGCATGACGCTGATTGATAAGACCGACAACGTTAACGGTATTCCGTCGCCAGTAAGGCAGATAGTAATTGCCGAAGCCCCCTATGGTTGCAACGATAAAAAAATGTCCGCACCAATTAAAATAACTTCAACTGTAATTTACGGTAGCTTTAAAAAGAAGATTACACACACAACCTATTCAACAGCACTAGTTGAAAGAAACGAGGCAGAGGCAAATGGAACGATGTAATCAATCCAACAAACAATGCGGACTAACGTCAGTAGAATTGGTCGTCGTTTTGACGATACTTCCAATAATCCTGATTATCTTCTCAACTATTTTTATTAATGCGTCTATTGAGTCTCTCCGCAGCAACGCCAGAGCTCAACTAGCGATTAAGTCAAGACGTGGTCTTAGTTTTATTGAAGAAAGCGTGAGAACTTCTAGGGAGTTCCTCCCTGACATGCCGAGTAATTATTTCGACCATTACGCTATGGACGGAGTCCACTATAGACGACCTGGAACACCCTGGTCTTACAAAGGAAAGTCCAGTGACTCACGGGTTTTAATTCTTGATCAATATGCCACCAAGGGCAGTTCGTTAGGTCCTGCTCGTCTGCCAGTTTACAAAAAAGATACCCCATACAGCTGCTCGGATCCAAAATTGAAACATTATAATGAAAAAATTCATTACTTACATATGATATTCGTACGCGATAGAGTATTGTATCGTCGCACAATAGTTGACAATAAAGCAATCGCCTGTCCTGGTGATACCCAAATACAAAAACAGTCCTGCCCAACAAGGTGGACAGAATGGGGTAAAGGCTGCGAAAAGGTCATGGATGAACAAATTACCGATAACGTTGATAGTTTTACAGTAGAATATTATGATAAAAATAATAAATTAATCAACAACGCCTACTCCTCACCCACCGCCCTCCAACAAGCCGATAGAGTCAAAATTCACCTCAAACTGGCCCACAAAAAAAAGAAAGACATCAATTTTTCATTAGGTCGGATGATGACGAAAGGAAATCAATAAATGAAAGGACAGATAAAACAACTCAATGGTTTTGCTTTGGCTGATATCGTTATAGTGTCGCTTGTAGTTATGTTTACTTTGTCTGGGCTATTATCCATATCAACCAGCTCTTTTCGTAATATGCATATAGATTATTATCAGACATTGGCAGAAGAAGCGGCCGAAGCCGGCACCGCATACGCCACTAGTTGCCTGTCGGACACAAACGGATCTCAAACATGGGGTAGTAAAAAAGGTCAACCAGATTTAACACCATCGTCTGATTGTGACGGTACAGAAGATCCATATTCCACCAATAAATATGTTTATAGTAGCGGTAAGATCAGAACTCGCTTCACCGTACCGAATCTGGATTTTGAGACTGAGTACAGTGTGCAGATTTCATCAATTGGCTACACTGAAATAGTAGACAGCCGTGGTGTAGTTAAAAAAACCTACAAAAGCATATTAAAAAAAGTTATTACTTGGGAAGGAAATGTTTTTAAAGCGTCTCAGATGGCAAGTAGTGATGGGAGAAGCTGTACTCTGCTATCTAATCAGATTTATTGCTGGGGTTATGGAGAGATTGGCTTCAATTACGACAATTCTCCCAAAAAACCAACTAAAATGAAACACGAAGGGTCACTTGCTGGAAAAACCATCACTCAACTATCCATAGGTAAATATCACGATAGAACGAATTACAGTCTAGACATAAAGGTACACAGCTGCGCTCTAACCAACGACAATAAAGTCCACTGCTGGGGCAAAAATAATCGTGGACAATTGGGCAATGGTAATACTACAGATTCAGAAGCGCCAGTAGAGGTTACTGGATTACCCGCTGGTAAAACTATTACCCAGATAATAACCGCTCTCAACTCAACCTGTGTGATAGCGTCTGGTGAAGTTTATTGTTGGGGTGATAATGAAGAGGGACAAATTGGCGACGGATCAACAGATCAAATGAAATTATCTCCAACCAAGACTAAACTTGTTGGACCAGTCACCAAGCTCTCAGGTAACCATTATACTATATGTGCTATAGTAAATAGCCGAGCTTGGTGCTGGGGTAGCAATTACGAAGGAAAAGCGGGCGTTAAATATGATTATTCCGGTCGTCCCATCAGAACCCCCACTAAGGTATACGACTCTGGTGTGTTAAAAAATAAAAATGTTACCGACATATCCTCTGGAAATTTTCACACCTGTGCAGTTGCGGAAAAAAGAGTTTACTGCTGGGGCTACAACAAATGGGGCCAACTAGGCAACAATTCAACCGCCATGTCATACTATCTTGACTCCTATATTCCAGTTGCTGTGGATACCTCAGGTGTCTTAAAAAATAAAGATATCTCAGAAGTTCAAGTTGGTGCCCGTCACACTTGTGCTCGGTCTGGCAATGATATCTTTTGCTGGGGTCTACGTGCAAGCGGTCAATTAGGTGATGGTAAAACCACCCCTGAAATCAGTTCAATCCCTGTCGCTGTCCTGAAAGAGCCAGGAAAATTGCAAAACACCTGGATAAAGACTCTTATTTCTGGTTACTATCACAGCTGCGCCCTTACTATGAATGGTAAAATTTTCTGTTGGGGTGACAACTGGGGAGGAGCAATTGGAGATAACACAATTGGTGCACCCAATGATCGTCCAAAACCTACTGAAGTAATACTCCCACGCACCGCACCGCAACAATATATTTATTAATTAGTTCAGCCGTTCACCCAGCCGTGCACGATTGGCCCACTCGTCCGCCAACTCATTATACTCTTCACCTTCGTGACCACGGATCCAATGCAATTTAGCCTGAGATTTTTCATACAAATCAAATAGTTCTTGCACGATATCTAAATTCTTAATTTCACCGTTACTCTTTTTCCAACCCCGCTTTTTCCAACCTGGCGCCCAATTTTTCACCACCCGCACCCAAAACTCACTGTCAGTGTATATTTCACATACTGCACCATCAGCATCTTTCAAGGCTGCAATCAATGCCTTACCTTCCATCCGAATATTAGTCGTTTCGCCGTCCTCCGAGCCTAAAATCCATGGCTGACCATCACGAATCACCGCAAAACCACCCGGACCAGGATTGGGCGAAGCAGAACCATCAGTATAATAGATTGTCATATATTCATTATACTATGGATTTATTGGCTTATCGTATAATTCTGGAGGAATAAAAAGTTCACCATACAAGCCTCTTAACATAGCCCGCACAGCTAATTCACCGATCTCTATGGCAATTGGATTGCCCTCGCCATTTTCCATAAATCCTAAACGCTTATGAATCTGTTGAATCCAGCGAATATTATCACCAGCATCGCCACTTTTATAGGCAATGTGACTAGTTGCGCCGGTACGCCCAAGTTTACGATCCAAATCAGTAATCATCTGGATTTCCACTGGCAACTTACCATCAAGCATGGCTGTCGCTTTTGCTACGCGATATGGCGTAGATCTTCTCTTATCTTCTATCTGACCAATATCATCTTTTGATATATCTTTTGATAGCCCAGTAATTATCTGATTAATAAAATCTTTATCACCCTGAACAAAAACTGGTTCCCTATCACCATTGGTGGATTTTAATTCAAGCTGAGAATTAGATAAGACGGTGTCAGCAAACTTGTTAAAACAAGCAGTTAAATCACTTATCTGAGTTTCATGTATCTTATTAATTTGATCATCAGACATCTCATAATGACGTATCTGGTCAAGGGTCTGATCACCCCCGTCAATAACCGCTTGAAAGCCAAATATATCAAGCAAGTTATAATCTTCACCTTTCTTGTGTAATTTCTTTGCCATTGAACCAATTGTTTTTTGACGAAACAAAAAGCGACGAATAGTGCCTGAAAAATTAACTTCAATTTCAGCAAATCGACAATTCATACCACTCTTAATATCATCAGATGTTTGATTAACGATCCATTTAACTGCTGGTTTTTCTTGCAAATTAAGCGCCCGCTGTAAAATACTAGCCGGATCTTCACTGGCATACTGTTGATATAATTGAACCGCTTTCTCAACCACAGCGCCTTGCCCTTGCCCGTAAAGACGACTAATATCGCAAGTGCTTGCCATCTCCGCCGCCATCGCATCATAACCCAAAGCTTTAAGTATTGGAATATAAACAGACTCAGTTTCTAGGATATTCCTCAAATGTTGTGAATCTTGGTTTGGTGGATACTTTATATTATCCAACATTTCAGATGATTTAATAATCAACGATTCAATATTGACTTTTTTTGATAATTCTTTCAAACCATCTCCATCAATTGCTGGTATATCAGTTTTCCAAGCCTCAACATTCAACATATCATCATAATTAGGGTCATTTGGTTTCCCCCGTTTGATAGACTCGCGATACTTACGTACATAATCGCCTATCGTCACTTGATCATGCATATAAATAAATGCACCCTTATCTACCAATGCTTTCAGATATTCTTTTACTTTATCTTGCAGATAGTTAGATAGAAGCCATCTATCATCATCTTCTTCATGAATAACTCTACCTAATACGTCATGTAGTAACATTGCATCAGACATAGCTTGACGACACCCTGGCTCCACATCCTTGCAAAAAGTAGCAAGATTCTTTAGTGAACGGACAGCATGCTCTACCGCTCCACCACCTGGTCGATCAATATCCTCTATTAAAACATTAGCCACTTTATAAGCATCAATCGTTGGACGCCACTCCTCAGGAACTTGGTATTCATCAAGTAGCTGGTCAATTCGGTCAGTATTAACTACTTCTTGCTGATCGGTAAAATTAATATCTGCATCAGTACATATCATACTACAATTATAACATAATATGTAAAAATATACAATACTTTATGAGAAATATATCCTCATCAACTCTCTAGCCACTCCATCAGCGTCGTGCCGGATTAGACTTCTTTGGCTGGCTAATGGATCACTACTAGCATTGTCATTTACCCAAATAGTCTCAGAGATTAAACGCTTACCAGAAGCATAAAAATGTCGACTTTTCAGTTCTTCTTTATCCCACTCAACCAGCTTTTCACCATCTTGGGCGTATTTATCAATCAATGTTTGTGACGGTCGATGATTATTATATAAAACGTAATCGAGTTTTACTCCAGAAAACCTTTCAATTTCATCAGCATAATCACTAACCGTAAAGCCTTCAGTCTGCTGTGGCTTATTAATCAGGTTACAAACATAGACTTTCTTAGCCTTAGTTTCAGATAGCGCTCGTGTCACACCCCGCACCAATAAAGCAGGTGCTAAACTAGCATAAAGCAAACCCGGCGCAATCACCACCAAGTCAGCATCCAAAATCGCTTGACGAGCACGAGGATTAATCATCGCTGGCGGACTCAGCTCCAACCACGGTCGTTCACCACGAGGAATCACTAAAGATTCGGCAGCATACTGACCATCAGCAAACGTACCGTCAGATAATTTCATCGACATCCTGGTATCATCCAAAGTGATTGGATAAACCTTACCATTGATGTTTAATATCTCACCAGACAATTCAACCGCCTCAGCAAAACTGCCAGTCATTTTTTCCAACGCTGCCATAAACAAATTACCAAATGCATGACCCTTCATACTGCCCTCATTAAATCGGTAATTAAATAAATCACGTACTTTTGGCGAGCTACTAAGTGCCACCAAACACTGACGGACATCACCCGGTGGCAACACGCCCAACTCATCACGAAGTTGACCTGTTGACCCGCCATCGTCAACCATATTAACCAAGGCTGTTAAATTGTGAGTATAGTTTTTTAATGCGTTAAGTAACGTAAAGCTACCAGTACCGCCTCCAATAACTACAATTTTTACCCCTATTGGTTCCATAAAAGTAATTATATCCGTTAAAGTGATTTAAATCAATGTACCCTTTGGTAGTGGCCATTCTAAAAACGGCTGGTGCTGATGATCGACAGCACTTATAATGTGCGATGCAACTTTGACGGGATCATTGAAGAATTGGTAATCACTAGGCAACTCACGATTATCCCAAAACGGCGTCTTCATGGCACCTGGTAAAAATAGCGCCACTTTAACTGGTAAATTTTGCTCATCAGCCTGCATCCCTAAACTACGAGCCAAGCCCGCCTGAGCGTGTTTGGTGGCAACATAAACCGCTTCATCAGGACGAGCCTTAATACTACTAGTTGATCCAATGATCGTTAGCCCTGACCTTATATATTGCTTAATCATTTTTGACCAAGCCCATTGCACTAGCGGTAAAGCGCCAGAAAAATTCACCTCCGCCATAGCGTAAACATCAGACTGATCCTCAAAATCACCACGCCAGCCATAACCCGCCGACCAAACAAATTGTTCAATATCATCACCATTAAGAAATTGTTCAATTCGCTCAAACGAAGCTTGAACTTGCTCAGGATAATAAACATCTAGCATAAAACCATCGCCATGTTTTTTAGCATTATGAGTCTTCCCTAGAACCAACACTCGCCGACCCTGCTTCCGCAGTTGTTGCGCCATCTCCCAACCAAGTCCACTCGTCCCACCAAGAATAATATGCATATGGTTATTATAGCAATGGAATTATTATGTGTAAATTGAATACATTAAATTATGTATTCTTTCCATTTTTTGTCAAAATGCATATTATACCTAAAAGATGCGCCTAGGTCACTTAAATCATCAGCAGAAAACAGCTTAGTGGGAGACTTTTTCAAGTCTTCTGGCGACAATTCTGAGCAACGTATAGCAGCTGCACCTATCGATACAGCAATCTTGGCAACTTCTCTCCTCTGCCCCAAGTCAAAAGTATCTGGATCACTAATAGAAAACATTATATTCTTATGTGCAGCTGTAATACCCCCCCTTGTCATATAATCGACCCACAAGCGACAGTCCATTTTTATTTCTTCTGCAGTTCCCAATAGTTCTGATAAGGACACCTCAGCCTTATTTTTCCCTATACCATACACTTTTTCTATAAGATTATTGTGACTACGAATATCTCCATGGCGGAAGGCTAACGCCATAGATACTGCCAACGCACCACTGTCATCAATCCTTAAACCATCATCAAAAACACCCACCAAACCATTTTTTCTATTTTGCAAAATATCGTCTAAAGTGTTGTCGGATTGGGGAAAGTTGATTTTAAATGATATATCTCCTTTACCAATTTCCATGATTATATTTTACACTATTTTATGCAAAAAGTCAATACTAATCTATTAGCTCGCCCTTTAAGTTATGCAACTCCTGCCATTTCATATGCACTCTATACGCCCGTTCTGGCGCATCCACTTCACTTTTCTGAAACAACAACTCCTCAGGGTTAATAAACATCACTTCGTCACCCTCTTCACCTGGTATAAAATCAAAATTCTCCGGCCAGACACGGCAGTAAAAACAGATTTGATTAGCATCAATCCGCTCAATATAAATCTCATCCGACGCATCAAAAAGCTGATAACGCAAACCACCCTTGTAACCAACCTCTTCAAGTAGCTCACGTTTCAGCGACGACTCAATCGTCTCGCCATAATCCATGCCACCACCCGGCAAATCCCAATACATCCGATCAATTTCTTTGACGACCAAAATCTGCCCAGCGTCATTATAAATTAGCGCTTTGAGCGAAATGCGATACAAACAATCCAGATGGTCTGTTCCATCTAAATTCTGCGTAATGATATGTCCGTTAGTGATTTTTGTCATAGTGATAATTATAGCACTTTTACCCTAAGTCAAACATTAGATCCACATTCTTACAGGGCTATCGAATAATTCCATTGTTAACGTGAATTGGATAAAAGATTAGCTTATTCTGTGAAGAATCAACATATATGTATTTTTCTCCTATCCTACCCTCAACAATTTCTTTTGCAATAACCACTCCGTCATAATCCCGAATAACCGCATATCTACTATTATCCAAGATGAAAGCTCTAGATGGCTTCAACATCACACTGGTATAATATCCCGCAAAATATGCTAATGAAAATATCACCATTGTTACAAAACATATCCAATAATAGATCTCAACTATTTTCGACTTTTCGATACCTCTTGGTTCATATGCTTTACGCTCCCGTTCGTCAAAGGCTCGCAAACTCTCAACTAGCCTTTTCTTAAAAGAACCATGAAAGGATCGAAAATCAAATAATAGCCATGCTGCGACGGTTGACGCGGGCATGATTAGAGCTGAGATTGATACATACAAAAAGTCTACCTTGCCAGTAAGAAACAGCAATCCAAATGATAGCACAGCAAACCACATGACATATTCTAACACTATCTTACGGATAAATTTTCCAACCTCAGACTTTATAACACCAAATATATCAATTATTACAAAGCTGATAGAGCCTAGACTTAGACCCAATAAGACTATTACCATAAAGCTAACAGCCAGACTTGGCATCGTTACATGAGCTACTTGCCAAGACACACCAAACGACCTCAAGTAACCCACTTCAAAAACATAGGCTGTAAAATATGCGGCCACAGTCAAGAGAAATGCTACCCCTATTTTTTCTATGACAACCTTATACTCCACAGTCACACACCAAAAATCACTATTTTTTATACAAGTTCGTTTATACTCATCCGCCTCTGCTCCGTCGTATCTCGCTCGCGCACGGTGACGGTTCCATCCTCCAGCGTCTGGAAGTCGATGACCACACAGTGCGGGGTGCCGATTTCGTCTTGGCGGCGATAGCGTTTGCCGATGTTACCGTTGTCGTCCCACATCACTCGGCCAGGGTTGGCTTTGGCGAGCTGGGCGTAGACTTCACGGGCTTTTTCCACCAATTCTGGCTTGTTTTTCAGTAGTGGCGATACAGCAAATCTAACTGGTGCCAAATGCTCTGGCAATGCCAAATATACCCGCTTTTCACCGTTTTGCTCGTCCTCACGGTACGCGCCCGACAGCACCGCCA
>CAUUZR010000018.1:0-12145 GCA_963549685.1 uncultured Candidatus Saccharibacteria bacterium
GAGCAGAGGACTTCTAAGCCTAAGGTCGTAGGTTCGAATCCTACTCGGGGCGCCACAAAGTTTGAGAATGATTATGGATAGAAACACCAACCCTCAAATGTCAAGAGAACTACTACAGAGAATCTCTAACACCAGAGCTGATGCTATTAAGGCTTATGGCTCAACTCGTGTCAATAAGGCTAATCGACGACCAAGTATGTATAGAAAACATATTAAAGATTACCGCTATTCTACAGTCTCCAATTCCGGGTTAAGAACCAACGCTGATATCCATAATATACAAAGTCAACGATCCACTTCACAAAACAATACATCAGAAGTATTTGGGCAAAATAGACAACCGAACAGCACTGATAATCCAACAAACAACACTCGTCAAGCTTTTAATTCCAATAATTCACCCGGTTTTAAAGAGCCACCGTCACGAACTTATAATCCATTTTCATAAGAATATGGGTGTTGTCCATGTGAGAAAGAATAAGAGTGCTTTGTTTTAATTACTGATCTATCTTACACAAAACTATTGTGTTTTATATCGTTTCATGTTACAATAATAATATATGGAACATGTCCAATCTGATTACAGACTAGATAGAAGACTTATTCGTGGCCAATACGAGAAATCATTCACTAATACGTCGCATCTTGCAGCTGAATTATTAAAACTAGAACCTAAAGACACTTCTCAACTGATAACTAATTTTGATAGTGGGTTTACACCAGTACGTGATGTAGGCAGAATGGTCACCGCACACACAACACCGACCGCCAATATATAAAAGGTAAAAGGTTACGGCAGTTCGATGTCGGCAAATTCCAGTATTGGCAGCAGCCAGCGGTTTGGTAGTAACGATGCTAATCGCGGTAATGATGCGTCAATGCCTGGGCAAAACCGCCAGCTCAACCGCGTGCAGCCTGGCAATTCTCAGCAATCGTCTGCTGGCTCTCGGCAATCGGATAGCTCTAATTCTACTAGCGCAAAAGATCGGATTGTCTTTAAGGAACCGCCAGTCCGCTATAACCCGTTTGGATAAAGGTGAAACTTTTGTTGCATGATATTCTTGTTTTTGGTGTGTTTTTGAAGGGGCTGTAGTTTGGGTGGATGGCGATTACTTTATCGTGTCATTCTTGGTATGTCTGACTATATGTTAAGAGCGACTGAAGTTCACGCTTTAGTATATCTGATTCAATGGCGATTTCTCCAGTGCTTTTGAGTGTAATTTGTCCAATCTCGTCAAGTTCTGACTCGCATAAGTTACGGGCAGTGCTGTGTCTCTGGTATGGGCGAGGAGTCCAGATTGATACGCATGAATCCTTCGGATCGTCTTGCTTGAGTAATACATGCTGTGCGCTTACTTCAAAATCATTGTCGTGAGGAGCCAAGTTGTACCCAATAAGTACCTGTCGTATTGATGAGTTTAGTAGCAATGACGGCTGGACAAGCTCTCTGTCCATTGGAGCAATATCTACTGGGACTACGGCGGCGTTAAATTCGTTAGCAGCAACTATTGTTATTACATGTTTACCTATCAGGTTTACGCGTTCGTATTGATTGCGTTCATAAGCCCACCTCATGCCGTAGTCAGTACGTGAAAGTATTCCCTGTGATGCACTTGGATCAAGATTACCGGGGCTTAACAAGACAGCACCAACTTGATTGCGTAAGTTATCGTATCTTCTTGTATTACGAGTATTATTAATAGCATTTTCAATATATCTGATTTCATCAGCATTGTACTGATCGACTTGTTCAGTTGTAAATCTTACGCACGTCTGCCAGGAAGCTTGTGATCTTAACCTCTCTCGTAATGCATTTGAAGCCAAAAACGGTAGCATACGGTCTCCGTGTAACATTGATTTTGTAGCGGTTTTTGGATCGACATCAAACATAGACCGAGAAACAAAATCATACCAAGATGAACTGTTCATACGTCTCATTTCACGGCGTATCAATGAAACTTTGGGATTATCTGGCATAGAATCACTAATCATATCGTAAAGATCGTAAGGCTGCTAACGTAAATCAAATAGTACTTTAATTGGTGTAGAGTGAAGCCCCTAAAAACCGGTATCTAGCGCCTTGCGCAAAAAAACCACTTAAAAAAACGGTTGAATTACCAAATTCACTCTATTCTGGAGGGCCAGGAGGGGCTCGAACCCTCGACACCCTGCTTAAGAGGCAGGTGCTCTAACCGGCTGAGCTACTGGCCCACACTTCTATTATAGCACATATTATGCCATAATTCAATACTTGGGGCGAATGATGGGGGTCGAACCCACGGCCTCCGGAGCCACAATCCAGCGCTCTAACCAACTGAGCTACATCCGCCATATACCAAGCTGCTTAATTATACCACATAACCTCCCTTGCACTCAATATTGGCTGACTTGTATAATGAAAGAAAAGGAGAAAATCATGCGGGACAAAGATATTGAGCAATTAATCACAGTTGAAATCAAAAGACAGGAGTCGGGACTTGAACTAATTCCTAGTGAGAATTATGTATCAGCTGACGTTTTGAAAGCGCTCGGTAGTGTGTTTACTAATAAATATTCCGAAGGCTACCCTGGCAGGCGTTATTATGGCGGACAAGATAATACTGACCAAATAGAAACGCTGGCAATTGAACGGGCCAAGCAGTTATTTGGTGCTGATCACGCCAATGTCCAGCCCCATTCGGGCGCCCAAGCCAATGAGGCGGTCTATTACGCTTGGTGTCAACCGGGTGATACTATTTTAGCGATGGATTTGGCACATGGCGGCCATTTAACCCACGGCGCACCAGTTACCCGCAGCGCTCGTGAATATAATTTTGTGCGTTACGGTATTAAAAATGTCGAGACTGGTGAGATTGACTATGACGAAATTCGCCAACTAGCACTGGAGCATAAGCCAAAGATCATCTTGGCAGGTTTTTCAGCTTATCCCCGTGAGTTAGATTACGCCAAGTTTGCCGAAATCGGACGGGAAGTTGGTGCGATGCTAATGGCCGATATGAGTCATATCGCCGGACTAATCGTTGGTGGCGTGGCCAAAAATCCCTTTGACTATGGCTTTCATGTCATCACCACTACCACCCATAAAACTCTGCGTGGACCACGAGGTGGTTTAATCCTCAGTCGTGGTACTGTCAGTAATCCATTGAAAAAGCCAGAAAAAACTTTAGAAAACTTGCCGACACTGATTGACCGAGCGGTCTTCCCTGGCACTCAAGGTGGTCCACATATGCATACTATCGCTGCCAAAGCGGTGGCATTTGGTGAGGCACTGCGCCCCGAGTTTAAGACATACGCCAAACAAATTGTGAAAAATGCGGACGTGCTAGCAGATGAGCTGAAGCAAGGTGGTTTGAAGTTGGTAACCGGTGGCACTAGCAACCACTTAGTATTGGCAGATGTTTATGGCAGTTTTAGTATCGACGGCAAAGAAGCCCAGGAACGATTAGAAGCTTGTGGTATCACCGCTAATGCTAACACCATACCAAATGACACTCTGCCACCGTTCCGTCCAAGCGGACTGAGATTGGGTACGCCAGCCATCACAACACGTGGTATGACGGAGGCAGATGTTAGGCAAATTGCTAAGTGGATCATCGCTGCCATCAAAACAGATGACCCGAAAGTTCACACTGAACTGAGACAAAAAACTGAGCGTTTGGCTAAAAGCTTTCCACTTCCCTACACCAAAGATTAAATTAGTAAGTCTTATGACCTAAAATACCTCAGACTTCAAAGCCTGAGGTATTTATTATTAATCTATGATTAACTTAGGCGCTACACTTACCAGTTGTAATCTCTTTCACGTGGTCTTTGCCAGCGTCAACATCTTTCCAGTATTTAACCTTAACACCAGTTGCTTCATTTACATTTTTCGTTTCCTCACCATCCTTACAGAATATATAGCCGTAATGGTTCTTTTTATCTGATGTAGGAGGATTCTCGTCAGTTGCACTAATCACTGTAGCTGGAATCTTAATAGTACTATAGCTGCTTAGGTCACCAGACTTAGGCCATTTGTCGTCTTCTGAGCTAGCATTGAAAGATGCAGCTGCATTAACGAGGTTACGTGCGTTTGACTGGCGCTCGTCGTCACGTGCTTTTTGTGTTACGCCGTTGTAAGCAACAATAGAAATTGCTGCCAAGATCGCAATAACTACAATCACGATCAAAAGCTCAACGAGCGTAAAACCTTTAGTTTTGTTTGAAGAAATCATTTCTGATTTGCCCCCTATTTTGTATTAATTATTATTGTAACTTGATTGTATCAAACCGCCACAATAAGCGCAAGCATTTATCAAAATTATTCCAATTCAAGTGGCTCTTGCTGAATTTTAATCTGAAACTTATCAAACACCGCCTTAATTATTTCTTCTCGGGCCGCTGACAAATCAGCATAGCCAGTGGCGGATTCATTAATTAGCACCAAAGTGTTTTTATCATGAACTCGCATGCCGTGCAGAGTTTTACCTTTAAAACCACACTGCTCAATCAACCAACCAGTTGGAATTTTAACCATATCATCTGGCATATTATAATATGGCATATTTGGAAAATCTTTCTGTAGCTCGTCAAACTGCTGGCTGGATATTAAAGCATTTTTGAAGAATGATCCAGTGTTGGGATTCTGTTTTGGATTAGGCAATTTATCACGACGGATCTCAATCACAGCATCACGAATCATCTTTACATTGTACGGCGCAGTAATAGACTTATCATCAAAATATCTCTGCAAAGCAGTATAAAAAGGTGGTTGTGGATCAGAATGACTAAGCTGTAAAGTTATATTAATAATGCAATACCTCCCAGTAGCCTGACCACGGAAAATACTATGCCGATACCCAAACTGACAATCCTTAGCATCAAAAGTCACCACCTCATCCGTCAATGAATCATACGCTTCAAGACTCACTAGCGTATCAGCAATCTCCTGCCCATACGCACCAATATTTTGCACTGGTGCGGCACCCGCAGTACCAGGAATAGCCGACATCGCCTCAATACCCTGCAAACCCATCTCCACTGATCGTGCCACTACTTCGTCCCAAACTTCACCAGCCGCCACTTTCATTCTGACCGTAGAGCCATCATCTTCTATCACATCAAATCCCTTAAGACGATTCACTAAAACAACGCCTTGATATTCTTCATCATGAACGATCACGTTACTACCA
Source organism: uncultured Candidatus Saccharibacteria bacterium (assembly GCA_963549685.1). GTDB lineage: Bacteria > Patescibacteriota > Saccharimonadia > Saccharimonadales > Saccharimonadaceae > Nanosynbacter. Next base: position 5,172 of record CAUUZR010000018.1, read on the forward strand.
CCACCCAACACAAAGACTGGCAATTTATGTTGTTTGGCGTATTGATAGATTTCTTTTATATCATTAACCGAAGTTGCCGTCGCCATAAATTGCGTTTCACCACCCAGACGCATAGTAGTATATGGCTTTAGAGATATCCCTGTCAATATTTCCATATTATTGATTATACCACTTATTTTATCAAGGTTAGTATGGTATAATTTATGTATGTGCGCCCGTAGCTCAGCGGATTAGAGTACTTGGCTTCGAACCAAGGGGTCGTAGGTTCAAATCCTGCCGGGCGTACCATTTTTATTTTCACGCCCCGTTAGCTCAATTGGATAGAGCGTCGGTTTCCGGTACCGAAGGTTGCAGGTTCAACTCCTGTGCGGGGTACCAATCTTAAATAATTTCATTCTCCACTGACATCGTGGAGATTTTTTATTAATATTATCTTATTGACTTTTACGCAACTTTGTGCTAATATATAAGCATGACCTCTTTCATTGATTTCCTCTATGCAATTTATGAAATAAACCCCTCATCAATAACAAAGCAACTAACTGGCGGTACTGCCGAACGTAGCGTCCATTGGGTATTGAGACGGCTACCACGAGACTTTACTGTCTTTCATAATGTCCTGCTGCCAAATAGCCAACAAGATGGCTACAGTCAGATTGATCACCTTGTGGTTTCACGTTACGGCATATTCTGTATTGAGACGAAAGGTTGGACCGGTAAGGTATCTGGCAACTCCACTGATGATTACCTATCGGTGCTTTATGGTCATCACCGATATTATCCCTACAACCCTTTTGTACAGAACCAAAGTCATATTCGCACCCTCAACTACATTCTCGAGCCTTATCTTACAGTGCCAATTATCCCCCTGGTCGTCTTTCCGCAAGCAGTCCAAGTAAAATTACGTCATTCAACCGGCATGACCAGCTTGAAGGAATTGGTCAAAACAATTCAATCGTATACTGATACAGTCTACCCTGATGATACCGTCAAGCGTATTATATCAATCATTCAGCAATATAATTCAGCACATAACCCAACGGTCGTTAAAAATCATCAAAAACGAGTTGCCTTACTGCACGGTTGATGGGCTATCACCCAAGGTCGCCCGAATCTGTTCAGCGGTAATAATAGTAGTTGATCCTGGTGCAACCGTGCCAGCCAACATTTGTTTAGCAAAGGTATTTTCCACGGCGCGCTGGACGACTCGTCGCATAGGACGAGCACCGAGACGTGGGTCGTAGCCAGCCTCTACTAACATCTTTTTACCCTCATCATCAACCGCCACTCGAATTTTCTGTGGTTCAAGAGTTTTATTAATCCCAGCTAGAATCAAATCGATCACCTGCAAAAGTTCATCTTTACCGAGTGGACGGAACAAAACAATCTCATCAAACCGGTTTAAGAATTCCGGACGGAATAAGTTAGCGTTGATCAGCTCATTAATAAACGTCTGCTCGAATTGCTCCAATTGATAGCCACGTTCAATATATTCCCGAATCCGATCAGCCCCCGCATTGGAAGTAGCGATAATGATGCTGTCACGGAAGCTAATTTCACGGTTATTTTCATCACGCAAAATTCCTTCATCCAATAGTTGCAACAATGTTGTTAAAACCTGCGGGTGAGCTTTTTCAATCTCGTCTAGCAACACTACAGAAAACGGTTTTTTCTGCACCTGCGCCGTCAAACTAAGCGGGTCACGAGCGCCATCCGCAATCAAACGTGCCACGTCCTCTGGCTGCACAAACTCATTCAAGTCTAAACGAATCAAACTGCCCTCACCACCAAAGTAAATATCCGCCAAGGCTTTAGAGAGTTCGGTTTTACCAACTCCAGTCGGACCAAGGAATAGAAAAGTACCAATCGGCCGATCAAGATTTCTCACACCCGCCCTGGCACGACGAATCGCATCCGACACCACCGAGACAGCACGAGTTTGATTAATCATCCGCTGATGGATAAGCGACTCCAGATTTAATAATCTTTGACGCTCGTCATCCGAATTGGTGGTGGCGATTTTTACCCCCAGAGTCTTCTCTAAAGCATCATCAACTGACTGCGCTGTCACCAAGCCATTATTAGCACAGCTAGCGGCCGACTCTAGAACTTTCAGAGCTTTACCTGGCATAGCTAGATCCTGAATATAACGATCACCAACCCGATAAGCCTCCTGTAAAGCTTGGAACATATATGTCACTTTGTGCTGATGTTCAAAAGCAATCAGCTGATCATACATAATCTGCATGGTTTCTGACTGATTCGTTGGCTGAATCATCATAGTATTTAAAGCGTGTGCCAACTGTGGTTTTGTCTGAGAAATCTGTAACAAGCGCTGTTCGTCCATCGCCAAAATCATCCTGAGCCGTCCAGCTTCAATAATTGGTAATAACACATTACTCAAATCAACAGAGCCGACACCCTCCTCAAAGAATAGCTGAGCATTATCTAAAAATAAAATCACATTCTTTGACAAGTAAGCCTCGTTCAAAATTGCCGTCACTAAGTTTTCCAACTGTCCACGACCGGAAGCCTGTGAAATCAAAGACGACGCATCGAGCATAAAAATCTGCTGGTATAGCAGTTTTTGCGGTACACCCTGAAGACCATCAATCAGCATTTCTGCAAAAGCCGACACTACCGTACTTTTACCAGCGCCATCAGCGCCAACCAAAGTGATATTTTGCCTACCACCAGAGTTAAACGTTTTAATCATCTGGTCTAATACAGCCTGATGAGCCTCAAGTTTGGTAATTAGCGTACCGCCAGACACCTGTAAGCTAATGTTTTGAGCAAACCGACTGAGTAGCGGTGTATAACCAAAAGACCAATCACGTGCCAAGCCACCAGTCCTGAGTGGCTTGATCTTATATTGCTCAATCAAAAATTTAATTCTCTCATACCACCGGACACCCTCTTTAACATCATTGATGTCTATTTTCATATTAGCCAATAAAGCATCATGGTTCGGAAATTGTTCAATCACCGCCACCGCCAAAACTGCACCAGTGATTTTTGGACTATTGGTTTCTTGCCAAATCTTAATCGCTGACCGCCAAATATCTGCCGTCTGCATCGCATCAGCTGATGCAATATTATTCAAAAAGTTCGGTGTCACTCCCAAACGAACCGCCAGGAACTGACCAGCCCGTGATACGGCAATTGCAGCCACAATATCCTTTGGTGTTGGCGATACTGGCATCCTACCCAAAACATCCGCCGCCATAACATCATCAATTGTTTGCGGATTTTTACTAATTTCAGCGGTTTTCAGATCTTTTTGCCACCAAATCGCCAACATAATAAACGGACCACTCACACCCGTCAATAACCAACCAATCGCACCATGTTCTATAATTGACCAAATACCAAGCAGTACCAAAACGCCACTAAGGATTACCGTAAAAACATGCCAAGTATTACCAAACTTTACAGAAAATCTAGCTTTTTGGGCGCGCAAACTATGATAATTGAAGATTGGCTCAATATTCATAGAGCTACTCCCATTTGCCACAAAATAATGCCGACGATCGGCCAAAACGGCAGGATAATCCATAGAAAAATCATCACCCCGGCCAGCAAAGTGCGTAAAATAATCACCAAAATTCCGATTATCACCATGAAAGTTCGCACCACCGAGCCAATCATCCGTGAGAATAGTCGATCAGTAAAAGCGCCTATTTGCTCTGCTAGGGAACCATCGGAACGATTGTTAGCATATATTTGTCGAAATGGATTAAATAAAGTGCGTAATAATAATCCAACAGAAAAAAAGTCAGCAGTCCGCAGAATTGCTAAAAAATTCTGCTTTAGATAACCCTTTAAACCCGTACCGTACCACCATTCAAAAATACCCACCAAAAACATAACCTTATTTTACACCAGCTAGCTTAAAAACGCTACTTTTCCACCACAATTGACAGCGGAGTACACTGTCTGGCTTGTCCAAGAGGATTGTCAGCAAACATTTCTTCAAATTTCTCATCTTCCCCAGAAGCATCCTTGCCAAGCACGTTTCGACCAATATCGTTAGCGTCAATCACAACTGTACCAGAGAACATTTTTTTGTATTTATCGGCGATTTTTGCGTGACGAATTGCATCCGACAACTGCTCAGCTACTGTCACTGGATCTTTTGGCGGCAGCTTGGCAGACACGTTGGCTGGATAAACTGAATATTCAGTTGGACCATCAATCGCTCGCACGTCAGCTCCCGCCACGATATAGAACCAGCCCTTTTTACCAATCAATTTGCCCAAAGCACCAGCCAAGGTCGCAAGTAAAATTCGCCCCAGCCCAGCTTCACGAATCGCTAATTCCATGGTAGCGGGACTACCTAGTCCAATTCCAGCTGGTGTTCGCGCCACAAAACGACTAATGAATTTAGCTGACCAGCGTGGTTTAATATCCCAGATAAAGTATGAGCGACCCTGAGAAATTGCCACAATTTTTTCACTAATAAATAAATTCCATGATTTTGCGCTCTTTAGCTCATTCTTAGGTAGATGAGCGAAAAACCGTTCAACGTATTTCACAACAAAATCACCAAGTTTTGTATCGCTACTAACCAATTCAGTTTGAAGAGGATAGCGTGCATAAGTTTTATTATCAAATTGCGACACCAAGTCAATCTCCTTGCCATGATTTGGCTGATAATCGCTCTTTGGCGCTTCCTCATCAACTTCGACTTTCGGTGCATCAAAAAATTCTCGGAGCCACAATTCCAAGTTTAACAATCGCCAAAACGTCATCGTATTATAACGCTCTGGATGTTGAATGAATTTCTCAAAAGCTTTCACCACGTCAGCCGCTCTAAAATAAGATCTGGCAGCAAATTCTTCAGAGGCAAAGATGCCATAAATACTATTCTTAATCCTCAAAAACCACTCATCCTCTGGTGTAGTAAAACCAATCTTATTACGTCGTCTAGCAATTTTATTTGGCAACACCCCGTCCATACTGTCTCGCAAAATTCGCTTATTCCAGCCACCATGGATAATTGCCGCCTCATCAAGACTAAACAAGAACTTGGCTAATTCTTTATCAATAAACGGCACACGACCCTCAAGACTAAACCGCATTGTGTTACGATCTTCGTATCGCAATAGTGAGGGCAAACTGTTTTTAAAAGTGTCCTCAATTAATCGTAACTTAAGATTATCTGATGTAATAGCTAGCGTTTCTTTGGAAAAACGATTCATAAAATCCTCATCCAAAAAATCATCAATCGGCTGAGCTTTACGACCTGTAATTTTATGTCGAATCAATTTACCAACAATATCACGTGAACTCCATAATTCATGCAGTAGATCTTTATACCGTTTTTGACGTTTCAATTGCTTAAGATAAACGTAAAAATACGGATTATAGCCAGCCATCATTTCATCAGCACCCTGACCGTCCAGAAGCACCGTCACATGCTGACTAGCTTCTCGCATCACGGCATATTGCGCATAAGGACCGGTACTGATAATTGGTTCTTCTTGAGTACGAACGAAATCCTTCAGGTCTTTCAAAAACTGACTAGCATCAGGTTTTATTTTGTGTGAATTGATCGAATTCTGATATTTATTAAGTAACGCATCAACATATTGCTCTTCATCATTAGCCGAGTTAGGGAAGACTGCTGAGAAAGTGTTTTGTTCTGTGCCAACCGCATTCAAAGATTGGTCAGAACGATGCTCCTCAAGTTCACGTGCAATAATTGCCGCCACCGCTGAAGAATCCAATCCACCCGACAAAGACGTACCAACCGGAACCTCGCTCATCAATCGCATTCTCACTGCTTGACGTAGCCGCTGACCGTATTCATCAGCCACTTCTTTAGAATACTGCTGGCCCGGTTGCTCTGCTAATTCCTTCAATTCATCAATTAGCTTGGTATAGCGAGAAATCTTCATGCCACTCTTGTCAATCGTCAACATCTGGCCTGGTAGCAATCTATAAATCCCATCAAAAAAGGTTTCATCAGTATCATCTTGAACGCGGAATTTGAGATAACGGTAGACAATGCGATCATTAGTCTTCTTATCAATTTTGCCCGACGCCAACAGTGCCTTAATTTCTGATGCAAACAACAACTGATCTTTACTGTGATAAAAATATAGTGGTTTAATGCCAAAATGATCACGTGCTAAAATCAATTTGTCTGATTTAGAGTCGTAAATTGCCAAACCAAACATGCCATTTAGTTTATCAAAAGCAGCCTCACCCCATTTAACAAAGGCCTGCAAGATCACTTCTGTATCAGAATTAGTTTGAAATTTACAACCAAATTTCTCTAACTCACTCTTGAGCTGTAAAAAATTGTAAACCTCACCGTTATATACAATTGTATAGCGCTTGTCTTTGGTAGACATTGGCTGTGCGCCACCTTTACGATCTATAATTGACAGGCGTCGGTGCGCCAGACCAACCGAACCACTGGTAAATATTCCATTGCCATCAGGACCACGATGAACCATGGTCTGATTCATTTTATTAATAATTTCTTTGGTTTGTTGTGAAAATCCGTAACTACCGGCAATACCACACATGAATTTACCCTCTTTTCATATATATTAAATCCACCACGTGGCTAATGGTGGACTAAAACACTAAGTTGGTCGGGGTGAAAGGACTCGAACCTTCGACCTCACGGTCCCAAACCGCGCGCGCTAGCCAACTGCGCCACACCCCGAAAGGGAGGCGATCACTCACCTCACTTAATTTTAGCACGTAATCAAATAAAAATCTAGCCCTAACTGATGTTACATATGGACGTCCGCAATCTCTACTGATCGCACTGCTTTATGAGTCGGCAGAGCAGATTTCTCATCAAAATCATACACTAAAACCTGTCCAAAAGACATCTCCACATTGGCAATGTCAGCTTCAGAAATTTGATCCAAATATTTTATCAAAGCACGAATCGAATTGCCATGTGCCACCAATAGGACTATCTCGCCGTGTTGGAGTTTTGGTAAAATTTCCGT
>CAUUZR010000019.1:0-10063 GCA_963549685.1 uncultured Candidatus Saccharibacteria bacterium
CCCCTTCACGGTCTTCATAGGTGGCTAGCCAGACATTTTGTTTGCCGACTGCCTTAACTTGTTTTTTTAACTCACTAATAACTTTTTTCTTCTCTGGGTCAACTTCATAAACAGCATAAAAATCATTATTCACATCAATTGGTGGTTTGCCGTCTTTGGTCTTTTTGACAATAGAACGGATATGTCCCACACTTGATAAAACATGAAAATTCTTGCCAAGATATTTTTCAATGGTCTTGGCTTTAGCTGGCGACTCAACGATAACGAGATTTTTATCCATAGTTTATATGGTAAACGGTTTAGAAAAAAAGCGCAAATATAAATTATGATTGTTGGGCTTTAATATGCTTAGCAGCACGATTGACATAGCTAGCAGAGGCGTTGATGGCTAGTGGTACAGCTAATGCAAATGTGGCATGACCAATTTTGCGTAAAACTTGCGATGGTTCTCTACATCCAGCCTTTTCTGTTAAATCTGAAGCCCCATAAGCGATCAATGCGCCTGTTTCTATCGCTATGGCAAGTTTACCGGATTTAGTTGGTCGTAATTCTTCTCCTGTCGGATAACAGTCGGCGAATACAGTTGCTAAAGAGTTTATAGCATTGAAAGTAGCTATTGCTCCCAAAACCTTCTTTGGTGCCATGTCTTTCCGCCATAATTCATATAACAATTTTGCGGTAGTAAGTTTATCAGTAGCGGCGTCAAGTGCTGCACCGAGTTCACTTGCTTGATCAGTCTTGCGAGCGACAGTGCCGTCTAGTAGGTCAAGTCCCCGTCCCAATGCAACTGTCACTAAACCACTAAGCTTATCAATATCACGAAGACCTCTGCAGGTTAAAAATCCACCCAATACGGTAATAACGTTTGCTAGTGTAAAAATTTTATACGGTAATTATTTCTCTGAGTTATTTGGCTGTGACGACTGCTCCATCCTTCTATTATATCACTATAAATCTATAATGTCAAGAGGTAGGCCTCAAGCTTCAACTTTTTTTCAGGACAACCAGGTGTTCAATGTGTGGTGTGCGAGGAAAGAAATTATAGCCACGATGGTTAATAATCTCGTATTTTTCAGTCAGCAATGCCACGTCACGAGCCTGAGTGACGGGGTTGCAACTGAGATAAATAATATATGGTGGTGTTGACTCTAGTAACTGTTTAATAACGTCAGTGTGTAATCCAGCGCGTGGCGGATCAATAATAACGATTTTATCCCCTGTTAGATAGCTGAGGGCTTGCTCGCTAGGCGCCAAGACTGCTTGAGCGTTTTTCGTGCGATTTAATAGTTCTATATTGCGTGTCATTTCCCGTACAGCGTATTCGTTAATTTCAATTAGGGTGACATCACTATCACCAACTGTCAAGCCAATCGTACCAACTCCAGAATATAAATCAAGGATTGGCTGGCCGGCTGTCCAGGTTTTTATGTCTCGTAGGGCCTGTTCATACACGGGGATATTGATCTGAAAAAAGCTTTCGCAGGCATAATTAAACGGTGTATTGAGGATTTTGTCAGTCAGTGTGGTGTTGCCAAATTTTTCTAAACGTTTGGTGATGCGACTGGCTGGACTTTTGGGGTCTGAATAGATAATTTCACCACCTTGAGCTGGCAGTTGAGTGGCTTCATCAAGTGTGATTAAATTGTTAATTTCATCTTTAAGGTAAAGTTGCCAAACACAATTACCTTGTTGGTCGCAACGAATTAACAGAGTTTTGAGATTGCGAGCCGAAATTGGTTTACGGCGTAGTAGATTGCGGATTGCTTGGGCTAATTGGTTGATTTCAGGTCGTGCCAAGCTGGTGGCATCAACCGTGTTTTTTCCTTTACTGCCACGACGGTAAAAAGCCAGATCTAAACTGTCGCCGTCTGCTTGCAATTCACTATACCAACTAAACTCCACCTTGTTGCGATAGCCAAACTCAACATTGTCGCTAAAAATTTCAATATTATTCGGCAATTTTACGTCATGTAGAGTGAAAGCTTCTTTAATAAGGGAAGTTTTATACTGTTGCTCGCTAGCAAAATCCATTATCTGCCAAGGGCTGGTTGAGAGATAACTATCAGCGTCACGTGGTGCTATACGCTCTTGAACGGGTTTAATAATTTCCTCAGCTACCCCTTCGACAAAATGTGATTTCTTCTTAGTGATGCGGACACTGACCGTCTCACCGGGCAATCCGCCCCAAACAAAGCATTTTCGCCCATCATCAAGCGTGCCGAGCGACTGCCCGCCACCAACGATTTTTTCTAAGGTTACTGTCTCAAAAATTACTTTTTTCACTACTTGGATAATTATAGCAAAAATTGCTGAAAATCTGGCTGGTGGATTTTTATAGTTTAACGTGGTAAAATTAATGAAGTTTGGTATTGATGGGCCGTCGCCAAGCGGTAAGGCACCAGGTTTTGGTCCTGGCATTCGGGGGTTCGAATCCCTCCGGCCCAGCCAAATGGAATTTTTAGCTTTTAATTAATCCTCATTTTAGTATTAGATTTTTATAATAATTTTTATCAAAATTTTATCACACAAAAAACGATACGAATATATAGATTTAACTATATTGTCGTTGGTGATAACTTTAATTAAAAAGTAAGAATTATTCGTGCCAAGCGTCAAGCCATTTGGTATAAATTTCTCTATAATCAATCGCTTCTTTTTCAAAATAAATTTCTATTTTCTTCGTACTGGAATGATTAACTAATTCATTTAACGCTAATGGTGTAAGTTCTACTCCTCTAGCGTTAGTTCCTGGGGTTGGTAATTTCATATAATTATCTTTGCCAAGTTTATTCATGATATCTGTTTGTGCTTGTTTTGAGAACAGATATAAAAACCCAGTATAGTTCCACTGTATCTGTGCTAATAACATATCGCAAGAGGGTGTGTAGTGGATCTTGAAATTTAATGCGGTATTTGCGTCAACAGACCAGACTAGCTTTATCCCGTTACTCCATCTACCATTTGTGGTGGTTACAGTCTTGATAGATAATGGCTCTCCCTTAACTATTACATCTATTTCTGGCTCGGTAATTGGCAAATCAGCGTTAACATTGTCGAGACCAAACTTATACATTAAAAGGGCTATCAATATTTTTTCTCTTGTAGAACCCACCTCCATGCCAATTCTGCCGTTTCGTTGACTTTCCATCTCCGCTAACTGGAATAGATGGGGTAATTTTGCTTTGATGCGTTTGACAACGAATGTATCGTCAAACAATGCTGAAACCGTACTAATCATATTATGTTATTTTAACACAAGTACTAGTTGAATGATTAAGCTATCTTAGACAGCATATTCTCTAACATTTTTGCTAAGTGCCAACCAAATACAGGAGCTACGGCATTACCGACCTGTCTATAAGCATCTGTTGTAGATGACACGAAAACAAAATCGTCTGGAAATGATTGGATTCTCGCTGCTTCACGAGCAGATAGTCTACGTGGTAATTTGTAATGAAATTCTATATTGCCATGATGTTCTGCTCGCATAGTTGGACCGGGCCTATCTGCTTTGGTCACACTATTACCTTGTGTTCCAGGAAATAATTTTGCTTTTGAATAACCAGAATTGGGAAGACAACTATGCTTCTTGTCGTCTTCAAGATCACCTATGGCCTCTTTAAGGGTTACCCATGGCAATAAATTTGTGGATTTTGGGTCAGATGAATGTGTTTCTTTTGGCCAGTCTATCTTTAATTCTTTGAATAGATCTTTACGAATACCTACGATAATGACACGCTCACGGACCTGAGGAACTCCAAAATCGGCAGTATTATGTAATTTATACTCAACATGGTAACCAAGTTTTTCAAAATCTTCAACCATTGTCTTGATACCTAGTCCATTTTCCCAGGATAATAAGCCTTTTACATTTTCTGCCAAAAAGATCTTGGGCCTAATCTTTTCAATTACTTTTGCCATACTTAGATATAATTGGCCTCGCTTTACAGTAAGACCCTTTCTTTTACCGGCTAAACTAAAATCTTGGCAAGGAAATCCACCAACAACAATATCCGCTTCAGGTAGAGTTATGTCTTCTTTGAATAGAGTTAGCTCTTTGTCTTCTTCATCTTCAATACCAAGTAATTTTGTTATATCCGCACAGACGACTTTTGTGTGCGGAAAATTCAGTGCTTGCGTTTGAGACGCTTTAGCATTGATATCGTTCGCCCAGATCACTTCAAAAGGATTTTTACTATACTCTGAGCCTAAGAATGAAAAACCACCCTCTAGCCCCAAATCTAAGCCACCGCAACCAGAGAATAGAGATAGTATCTTATATTTTTTATCTTGTTTTTTAGTCATAATCTTCTCCTGTTCATGCTAATTATACACCATTACGCGGAAAATTTCGCACAATGGTAGTATATATGAAAACTCCACGAAGCAAATATTTTTATTTTCCCTGTTGTCTTCGCCAAGCTTTATATAATTCTGAGGTGGTGATTGGAATGATAAAGGCGACTAAACTAACGACGGCAGCGTGCCAAATTTCCACTGACGACACGTGTAGTATTGAGCCAAATGGCGTGAGAAATACTAGCAACTGTAAGCTAATTGCCAAAGTTAAGCCGGCATAGAAGCTAAGATTCATAGTTTTCAATCTGGTGAAAATTGATTCACTGTCAGATCGAGCATTAAAAGCGTTTGCCCATTGGCTAACCACCAACGAAATAAAAGCCAGAGTCTGAGCATAATTATGTCCATAGCTCTTCTCAAAGATAATGTAAATACTGAGCGCCAAAGTAGACATCGTCAAAGCGACAATTATCATGTGCCAGATCATCGGTCGTTCCATAATCGGTGCATCTGGATTCTTTGGTGGTTGTTGCATGGTGGACTTTTCACCCAATCTAAAACCTGCTCCTGAACAACAAAAGCTCTACTATTATATCACACTGAACTCAAATTGTCAATAGATTACTTAAAAATAGTCCCAAAATAAGCTATTGACCACCCCCCCAATATGCTAAAATAATGAAGAATCATGACTAATTTATAGGAGAGATATGACGAAAAATAGACAGACAAACCCCATGATTGAAATTAAAGATTTTACTATGCGGTTTGGTAATAAAACGGTGATAAAAAATCTGAATTTTACTGTGCAACGTGGTGAGGTGTTTGGTTTTTTGGGTAGTAATGGTTCTGGTAAAACAACTACCCTGCGGGCGCTACTGGGGCTATATGAACCAGCTAAGGGTAAGTTATTGATTGATGGTAAGCCTTTTGCGGTGGAGTCTGGTGTTAAGTTGGGTTATTTACCTGAAGAGCGTGGACTTTATAAGAAAGAAAAAGTGCTGGATGTGATGATGTATTTTGGTCAATTAAAAGGCCTGAGTGCAGAGGTGGCACGGGATTTTTCTATCAAGTTTTTACAGCGAGTTGGGTTAAGTGATAAAGCCAAAACTCGTCTTGATAAACTTTCTGGCGGTCAGCAACAAAAAATTCAGCTAGGTGTGACGATTATGGGCGATCCTGAACTGTTAATTATGGACGAGCCAACCAAAGGTTTTGATCCAGTGAATCGACGATTACTGATGAATATCATTCAGGAACGACATCAAGCGGGTGCTACTATTATTTACGTGACACATCAGATGGAAGAGGTTGAAAAGCTGTGTGATCGAGCGGTTTTGTTGAAAAATGGTCAGGCGGTGGAATATGGCACGATTGATGAAATCAGGAAAAAACATCATGGTAAGAGTTTAGATGATATTTTTGTAGAAATTTACGGCGGCGAGAATAAGGAGTTAAGCGATGATTAAAATGCACAATTTAAGTACTGTGGTTAAATTTGAGATCACACGAATGATTAAAAAATGGAGTTTTTGGGCGTTAGCGCTGGGTATGCCGTTAATGGTGGCAGTGATTTTTGGTGTGGTTTTTTGGTCAAATCAAGCGACCCTGGACGCTACCAAAAAATTACAACAGCAGAGTTTTTCTTGGGCGATTACTGATGATTCCGGGATTATCAATAAAGATTTAGCCAAACAAATGCAAGCGCAAATTATCACCTCGAAAGCCGAAGGTATTGATAAGGTGAAAAATAATCAATTAGATGGCTATATCTATTTCCCCAAAGGTCTAGATAAAAATACCGTTGAAGTTTATGGTAAGGAGGTTGGTTTATTCCAAAATGAGCGTTATTCAGCGGTGGCACAGACCTTAATGACCGCCTCAGTAGATACGCAGATTGATCCGCAGATTAAATTGATCGTTAAGGAAAAAGTTCAAACCAGCAGTAAAATGTTTAAGAATGGTCAAGAATATAATGGTGTGAGAGAGATGATAGCGCCGGGATTTTTCTTGGTACTGTTTTATCTTATGATTGGGTTTTTTGGCGGACAGATGTTGAATTCGACGGTTGAAGAAAAAGAAAATCGGACGGTGGAAATGCTCCTAACAACATTAAGTACCAAGACTTTAGTGACTGGTAAGATTATCGGTATGGTGATTTTGGCGGTAATTCAAGGTGCGGTGATTATCTTGCCGGTGATAATTATGTATCTGCTGTTTGGTTCTCAATTAAAAATTCCTTCAGTGGATGTTACGGAGGTGGTTTTTGATCCTTTACGAATTGGTATAGCGGTGGCGGTGTTTGCGTCAGGTTTTATGATGTTTACGGGCCTACTGGTGGCGGTTGGTGCTGTTATGCCGACAGCCAAAGAAGCGTCGCAATGGTTTAGTGTGGTGATTTTGCTGATTTTTGCACCGTTATATGGGGCGACGGTTTTTGTTAGTGATCCAGAGTCGGTATTTGTGCAGTTTTTTAGTTATTTTCCGTTGACCTCGCCGATTCCTTTATTGATACGTAATGCTGTGGGTAATTTGCCGCTATATGAGGCGGTAATTGCCGTGATGGTTTTGATAATTTCCGCTGTTTTGGCAGTTTGGCTGGCAGTGAAGCTGTTTCGCTATGGTGCTATGCAATATGACAGTAAATTATCACTCAGTGTGCTAAGAATGCGTCGCAGTGTGAAATAGTGCTTGGTGGAAAATACTCCATAACCACCTTGCCCTATCTGCCAAAACATTATACAATTGAGGTATGAAGGTAAAAATTGAAATTGATACAAAAACTTTTGTCCGCTTCTGGTTGGTAGTGATCGGCTTTGGGCTGGCTGGACTAGCGATATATTCGGTACGCCACGCCCTGACGTTGATTGCTATTTCTCTATTCTTGGCGTTGGCATTAAATCGTCCAGTGGCAGCGTTGGCGAAGTTGCTGCCTGGCAGGAGTCGCTTGGGTGGTACCGCTCTGGCTTATATTATTTTGGTGGCAATTTTAAGTGGTGTTGTTTGGTTTGTGATTCCACCAATTATTCAACAATCTGCCAAATTTGTGGAAAATGTTCCATCAATGATTGAAAATGCCAGTTCACAGTGGCATATCGTCAATGATTTCGTTGATAAAAATGGTTTGCGTTCACAGGTTGATGTAACTTTGGATAATCTGAAAAATCAGGCTTCGTCGTGGGCGGCAGGATTTGGTGCAAATATTATCAGTAGTATCGGCTCGCTCGCTTCATCAATTGCGACCATGTTTTTGATCGTGGTACTATCTTTCTTTATGTTGCTTGAGGCGCCAATTTGGGTTAGTCGTTTTTGGAATCTGTACGATGATCAAGAAAAAATGGAACGCCACAAGAAGATGGTTAGTCGCATGTATGGCGTGGTGACTGGTTATGTGTCGGGACAGCTGACGGTCTCTGGGATTGATGCAATTATCTCTGGAATTGTGGTGTTTATTATGAGTATGACGCTAACTGGTGTTGACTCAAATTTGGCTATGTTGACTATAGCAGCGATGTTTGTTTTGACAATGATCCCGATGTTTGGCGCAACAATTGGTGGTGTGTTGATTTCCCTACTCTTGGCGTTTAATAATCTGACCGCTGGTATTATTTACGCCGTGTATTTTGTGATTTATCAGCAGATTGAAAATAATGTGATAGCGCCGGCTATCCAATCTAAAAAAATGGAAATATCCGCTTTGACGGTTTTGGTGGCAGTGATTTTGGGGATGTATGTGGGCGGAATTTTGGGAATTTTAGTGGCTATTCCGTCAGCTGGCGTGGCGAAGATTTTGTTAGAAAATTACATTCAACAAGCCAAATTACGACGAATGGAAAGTAAAAAGCCATTAAATAAATTGGTTAAAAAACTGAAAAATCAGGATTAAACTGGCTAGAAGCGTGACCAGATTTGTCCACTAGGAGTGTCTTTCACGGTGATACGGTACTGTTCAATCTCCGCTCGCAGTTCATCAGAGCGTAGCCAATCTTTGCCATCACGGGCTCGTTGGCGATTGATCAGTAAATGCTTAACGTCATCATTAATATCTGGCGTGCTTGCCATTAATTCTAAACCAAATAAATCATCAATTGTCTCAAGAAATCGTACCAGCGCCGTACGCTGAATTCTATCAAGTGGCGTGTGATCAAGCTTGGCAAAACTCTCATCAATCAGTGCCATCGCTCCCGGTGTATCAAGATTATCTGTCAATTTTTCAATCAAAGCTCGTGGCGCCGCCAGCAGTGAGCTGTATTTACTATCGTCATCATTCAAAGTGTCGTGTGTTTGGTGGCGTAAAACCGCATAATCCTTCCAGCGCTGTAATCTATGGGCTGCCGCTGTTAAAATCTCCCAAGTAAAATTACCCTCAGTTTGATAATGTTTGCTGAGAATTGTTAGTTTGAACGCCATCGGACTGAAGCCGTGCGTCGTGATATCATCCAAGGTAATAATATTGCCCAGAGATTTACTCATTTTCCGCCCATCAACTTTGATATGGTTATTGTGTAGCCAAATTTGAGCAAATTGTTTACCTGTCAGGCTTTCAGTTTGAGCAATTTCATTGATGTGGTGTACTGGTATATGGTCAATACCACCAGTGTGAATGTCTATTTGGTCACCCAAAGTCTCACGAGCAATTGTGCTACATTCCAGATGCCAACCCGGAAAACCCTTGCCCCACGGACTGTCCCACTCCATATCACGTTGCTGGTCGATTGGTGAAAACTTCCAGATAGCAAAATCGGTGATATTGCGCTTACCTGCAACTTTGACACGAGCACCTGCCTCTAAACCATCAATATCTAATCTGGCCAACTGACCATAATCTTTCAATTTTGAGGTGTCAAAATATAGTCCATCATTAGGAATGATGTAGGTAAAACCCTTATCTTCCAATTCTTTAGCAAAAGCAATTTGTTGGTTGATGTAGTCGGTTGCTCGCACCAAATAGTCGGGCCGGATCAGTTTTAAGATGTCATAGGCTTCGTGTTCAGCGATTTTTGCGTATTTTTCCGCTACATCCCACGCCGTTTTACCTTCGTGGCGAGCGCCTTTTTCCATCTTATCTTCACCAGCATCATCGTCACTGGTTAGATGACCAACATCAGTAATATTTTGTGTGCGTATCACTTCAAAACCCTGATGACGCAGTAAACGGATAAGTACGTCCCAATAAATATATCCCACCCAATTGCCAATATGGGGCTGACTATATACAGTTAAGCCACAGGTGTAAATTTTAACAGTTTTATCCTCAAGCGGCTTCAGCTGATCTTTTTGGCGTGTTAGGGTATTGTATAATTTCATTATACCTATTTTAACATGGATTATCCTGATCTGATGATTCGCTTTCGTCCGGGGGCTGTTAGTATACTATTTAGGATTTTTGCCGCTAAATGCTTCGTAAATTTTTATGCCAGTAATAATAAATTTAGCAGCGGTTCCTACTAAATCAGAGATGTCGCCAATAGTCTCGCTAGTAGCGCTTAATCTTGTGGCGAATTCACCCAATTTTGCGACTCTTGAGCCTCTCTTGGCGCTGGAACTCTCGGGTTGCTCATAATTTCTCGATTCATAAAATCTCCTTTTTTATAGATCAATACTTACATAATAACATATATGCTATGAAAAGTCAATATAAATGAAAATAGCCCGCTGAAAAGGCTCAAGCTGAATACGGATCTTTCAATCCGAGAGACTTCTAAAATAAAAATTAGAGAGTCTACAATCAGATTGAACCGATTCAGCGAGCTATTTCAGCGGG
>CAUUZR010000020.1:0-9513 GCA_963549685.1 uncultured Candidatus Saccharibacteria bacterium
GGGTTAAAGAGTCGGTTGCTGACAAGAAAAAAGCTATTCGCAATCCAGAAAAATTGCGCAAGAATCAGCCAAAGGAAGAAACGCCCGTTGAAGCTTCTGAAGAATAAAACATTATAGATTTTTCATAAAAACACCGTCTGCCATACGGTGTTTTTTGATTGACCTGAAATAGACATAAGTGATATAATGAACTACTGTTTGTGAATAATTTTATAAAACTTTAAAAGAAGGGGTTCATACCATAATGAAGATAAAACAAGCAAGAACATATGTTTCGGCAATTGCTGTGACAGCTATCGTGCTAAGTGCGGGCGCATTCTATACATTCAATCCAACGACTGACCACTCAGTTGTGTATGCCTACACATCACCAGTCAATCAACAGGATCCAGCGACGGCTCCAGATAGTTATAAGATTAATTTTAACGACAATAACCTAAAACGGGCTTTGAATAAGGCTTTGAGAGATCAACTTAGTGATCCAGCCAGACCATTAGACAGTGACATTACGGCTGGCGAAGCCAAGCAAGTGTCAAGCCTGCAAGGTCCGCGCACTCTTGATAAGTCAAATATTACTAATTTAGAGGGTTTACAATATTTTGTTAACTTAAAATTGGCGGATATTAATGAGAATCAGATTGCCAATTTAGCGCCAATTGCCGATCTGCCCCTTTTAGATGATTTGCGTCTTAATGATAACCCAAATATCACTGATATTAGCCCACTAAAAAACCTACCTAAATTGAGGAAATTGCAATTTGGTAGAAATAAAGTTACTGATTTTTCAGCTTTATCAGCTGCACCTATGCTAGAAGAATTGCAGATTAACTCTGTTCAAGGCACGCTTGATTTAGCTAGTTTGAGTGGTTTAAATAAAGTTAAGTTTTTAAATCTCAACGGCAATAAATTAAAATCTGATAGTTTTGGTCCGATTAAAAATCTGCCACTGCTTAGTAAAATCACTATTGGTGGTAACTCTGTAGTTGATTTGCAGGAAATGCTAAAGGATGGTTTTAATCACCTAGGCAATGGTACTCAACTTAATAATCAATATTATAGCACCCAAAAATTAGCCCTCAATCAGACATTATTCCCGAATCCGCTGAAGACTCCTGACGGCAAAACCGTGCCAGTTAACGAAACAGCTAAGATTAAAAACGCCAACGCTGACGGCACACTCAACCCGAACGGCGATCATATTAAGCTGATGGTTGAGAATTTTGCAGACAGTGACTTTGGTGATAATAAGAAGTTAGAGACGTCTTGGGATACACGATTTAATCATGGTAATATGACTAATCAGCAGTTCCACGGTAAGTCATTTGTAATTAATTACAATATTAAAAAAGATACAACTCCACCAACTATTACCCCAAATCAACCAACTAAGATTGTTTCACGTAAGGGTAAGACAATTGATTTGAGTGATGTGACGGCTGAAGATAACGAGGGCGGCTCTGGCTTGAAGAGTTTGACTAACAATGCCGTCGCTCAAGGTTTGGACGTAAATAATCCAGCCAAAGGTGATTACACTATTACCTACACAGCCACTGACAATCAGAATAACACCGCTACAGTGATTCGTCAGGTAGAAATTACCGATGCTGATGATTTGCAACAAGCTATAAATCAAGCTACTACCGAGTTGACTAAGGGCTATACTCTTTTGACTAAGGAAAAAGTTATTGAGAAGAAGCAGGCTGCTGAGGCAATTATCGCTCAAAATGACGCTACTCAGGCGCAAATTGATCAAGCTTTGGCTGAGCTCGTGGAAGCGATTAATAAACTGGAGGTTGACACCTGGAAACTGGTAGCGGCTGTAACTAATAAGTACAATAATGCACCAGATTACATCCAGCAAGATCCAGCAGTGCAGACTGCTTTGGCTGAAGCTAACAGTGTTCTTAATGATCCAAACAAGACTCCAGAAGCGGTTGATACGGCGGCTAACAATTTGATAAATGCCTTAAATCAGGCTCAACAGGCTGAAACAGATCGTCAGACGGAAGCTGCTAATGCCTTAAGCCAGATCGAAGGTGATGATAAAAAAGCCAATCGCACCCCAAATACTATTCAAGACGTTAAGACTAAGATTCACGCCATTAAAGATGGCACCAAGCGTAATTCTCTTCTGAAAAAATTTCAGCCTATTGAAAAAGCTTACAATGATCAGAAAAACGCTTTAGGTGAGTTGATTATTAACGCTAAAAAGCCAGAAACTACCGCTGGCATGACTGCGGCGACTGTCGCCCAGTTGCAGACCGCTATCCAAAATGCCGAGACTACAAATTCTAACGCCAATGCTTCACAAGAGGCGATAGAGACGGCGATTAATAATCTACAGACGGCGATTAATAATCTGCGCGCTGATAAGACTGAACTTGAGACACTGATAAACTCAATTCCAGGTGAGCCGGATTATGTTAAGAATGACCCAGAAGTTATCGCTAAGCTGGCTGAAGCTAATAATGTCAAGAACAACCCAACTGCAACAGTTGATCAGGTTAAACAAGCTAAGAATGTGCTAGAAAAAGCTGTCAATGATGCTAAGGCGGCTGAAGTTGAAAGATTGGCTGAGTTGCAACGTCAAGCTGACGCCTTGCAGGCGATTGTTGACGCAGAAGCTGATAGAACGCCAGCCAAGATGGACGCGGCTCAAGCCAAGATCGACGCAGTAAAGGATGAGACTAAAAAGCAGGAGCTACAAGGCAGACTAGATGTGGCGCGTCAAGCTTATAAATTGAAAAAAGATGAGCTGAAGAAGCTTCTAGATAAAACTAACGATCCAGCGTTGCTTGACGGCATGACGACCGATACGGCGAATGAAGTAAAGACAAAGAGTAAAGCTGCTAAAGATAGCGTATATGACAATGATGCTGCTAGCCAAAATGAAATTGAGTTGGCAATTCAGACAGTGCAACAAGCTATTGATGGCCTTCGTGCTGACAAGAAGCCTTTAGCTGACGCAGAAGATGTATATGATGAACAGCCAGATTATATTAAAAATAATCCAGCAGTAGCTACAGCGCTTGATAGAGTTCATAATACGTCAAATCATAGTAATCCGTCAGTTCAGCAAGTGCGAGATGACGCAAATGCTTTGAGGGATGCTATTAATCAAGCTCGACAAGCTGAAAATTCAGCTCAACAGGCTTTACAATCTGCTTTGCAAGATGCGGAGGACAAGCTAAACGCTCAGATGGCGCCAGATGCTATGCCGCAAATTAATCTCCAGGATCTTGAAGATAAGCTTGCGAAGATTAATGATCCAGCTCGTCGGGATGATTTTGCTGGTAAGCTGCGTACTATAAAAGCACGATTTACTAATCGCCAACGTCAAGTTGATGAATATAAAAATAGTGAAGAGTATAAGCGTGCTGAAGCTACTAAAAAGGTTAAGAGAAGCCCTAAGAGTGGTGGTCTAGCTGATACCGGTGTGTCAGTTGTTGCGCCAGCGCTTGGTGGCCTAGGTACTGTACTGGCCGGAGTATGGACACTGCTTGGTCGTAAGCGACGCTAGCCTATCAACAGTAACTTTACGGTCCGTCTGGGTTTAGTCTCAGGCGGGCTGTTGGTATCAGGGGTCATGTGCTATAATTGCCTGTATGAATGCTCAAGATATCCGCAATAAATACCTGGAATTTTATGAAAAACAAGGCCATGCTACAGTCAAGCGTGCGCCACTTATTCTTCACGATGATCCGACGACACTTTTTACTGGTGCTGGCATGCAACCGATGATTCCGTATTTATTAGGTGAAGCGCACCCGCAAGGTAAGCGGATTGCTGATAGTCAAACTTGCCTGCGTGCGCAAGACATTGAAGATATCGGTGATAATCGGCATACAACGTTTTTTGAGATGCTGGGTAACTGGAGTTTGGGCGATTATTTCAAGCGTGAACAAATTGGTTGGATGTGGGAGTTTTTAACGGAGATTGTTGGGCTTGATCCAAATAAGCTTTATGTGACATGTTTTATCGGTGCGCCAGAATATGGTATTGATAAAGACACTGACGCAGCAGAAATCTGGCGTGAAAAATTCGCTGAAAAAGGTATTGAGGCGCAGATGGCGGAAATCGGCTCAGAAGAGCAAGGCGCAAAGCGTGGTATTCATCCAGGTGAACGAATATTTTACTATGACGGCAGTAAAAACTGGTGGAGTCGCAACGGCGGTCCGGAGACTACACCAATTGGTGATCCGTGCGGGCCAGATAGCGAGATGTTTTATGAGTTCGATTTCATCGAGCATGATCCAAAATTTGGTGAACTTTGCCATCCGAACTGCGACTGTGGACGCTTTATGGAAATTGGCAATAATGTCTTTATGGCCTATAAAAAGGTGGCTGATGGTATGTTTGAACCATTAGAAAAGCCAAATATTGACCATGGTTCAGGTCTGGAGCGCATCGCGGCGGCAGCTAATAACGACCCTGATGTTTTCAAGATTAGCCTATTGTGGCCAATTATTGAAAAATTACAGCATTTGAGCGGCAAAAATTATGATTCGCACACCGAAAGCATGCGAGTGATTGCCGATCACCTCAGGGCTGCTACTTTTATGGCGGTTGATGGCTGTGTGCCGAGTAATAAGGAGCAGGGCTATGTGATGCGCCGCCTGTTGCGCCGGGCAATTCGCTATAGCTTTGATCTGGGAATTGAGCATAATTTTCTTGAAGAAGTTATACCAGTAATTGCTGATCTATATGAAGCGGATTTTCCAGAAGTTAAGGAAAATCGTCAACAGATTATTGCGGTATTGGTAAAAGAAGAAAAAGCTTTTCGTCAAACATTACGTAAAGGTCTTAAACAAATGAAAAATTATATCGCTGACGGCTTGACCGGCGAAGAATTATTTACCCTGTATGACACTTTTGGTTTTCCGGTGGAACTGAGTACTGAGGAGGCTTACAAGCAGGGCATCAAACTTTCGGATGACTGGCGGGCGGAATTTGACGCACAAATGGCTAAGCAACGTCAGCGTTCCAAAACGGCTCGTAAAGGTCAGTTCCATGGTGGACTTGAAGGCGTGGATCCGATTCATTTGAAATATCACACAGCTACACATTTGTTGGGGGCAGCGCTTCGCAAAGTTTTGACTGCACCAGATTTACAACAGCACGGTAGTAATATTACCGCCGATCGTCTGCGGTTTGATTTTAATCATGATAAATTGACTTTGGAAGAAAAACAGGCAGTTGAAGATCAGGTTAACGCTTGGATTGATGCTGATTTACCAGTTAGTTTTCAAGTCTATCCGACTGACGAGGCACTAAAAATGGGGGCAATCGGCGCTTTTGGTGAACGCTACGGTGATGAAGTAAAGGTCTATTCCATCGGTGAAGGCGGAGATAGGATTAGTTTTGAAGTTTGTGGTGGTCCGCACGTTAATCATACCGCCGAATTGAAAGAGGGCGGTAAGCGCTTTAAAATCACTAAAGAGGGGTCTAGTTCGGCCGGCGTGCGTCGTATTAAGGCTGTTTTGAGGTAGGTATAGTAAGGAATAAATACATTCACGGTGGTTTTTCAGTAACTCTGATGTCGCCGTTTAGAGAAATTTCTCCCAAAGCTTTCCGTAAATCTGCATGAATATTTTTTATTTTATATGGGGGCGGAGGTTCTTAATTGTAGAATTGAATTATAAATATTCTCCATACTTACATTATAGCATAATATATCAATAAAGTCAATAATTGCCTCAAAATCACAAGCATTATATAATAAAAAAGACATGGCATTAAAAAATTTATTGAAACGAAGTAAAGAAGATTCCAGAGATGTTTTGGTTGGGCTTGATATCGGTACTGAAGTTGTCAAAGCGCTAATTGCTGAAATTAAAGATGATCAGCTAGAAATTATTGGAGTTGGTCGTAAACCACAGGAAATTGGCGATATGCATATGGGAGCAATTGCTGATATTGCAGCAGTGGTGGCTAACTGTGAGACTGCTCTTTCAGAAGCGGAAGATCAAGCTGGTATTCAAGCTAAGCGGGTCATTATCGGTATTGCTGGTGAATTAGTCAAAGGTGTAACCAATACAATTCGTTATCGTCGTCCACAGCCAAATAAAGTGCTTGATGTAGCGGAGATGGAATTTATTATTGAGAAAGTCCAAGATAGGGCACGTAGTAAAGCACAAGCGCAAATTGCCTTGGAGACTGGTAATCAAGATGTTGAGGTTAAGCTAGTAAATTCGGCACTGGTATCGATTCATATTGATGGTTATAAAGTATCTAACCCGATTGGTTTTCAGGGTAAAGATGTAGCAGTGCAGATCTATACGGCTTTTGCGCCGATGGTGCATATTGGGGCGTTGGAAAAAGTGGCAGATGAATTAGCTTTGGAGTTGATTGCGGTGGCCGCTGAGCCGTTTGCGGTAAGTCGGAGTGTATTGGGAACAGATGTTGACAGTAGTTTTACGGCTATTTTGGCGGATGTTGGTGGCGGTACAACTGATATTGCTGTGGTGAATGATGGTGGCGTTGAAGGTACTAAGATGTTTGGTATTGGCGGTCGAAGTTTTACACGAACTATTGCTAGTGATCTGGATTTAAGCTTCAAAGATGCAGAAAAACTGAAAATCAATCTTGGTCATAATCAGATTAAACCGTCGGTTAAAAAACAATCTGAACTTGCGATTGAGAAAACGCTTGAAGTCTGGCTATCTGGTGTGGAATTGGCGCTGGGGGAATTTACTAATATTGACTATTTACCAAACCGAATTTTGCTTTGTGGTGGCGGGTCAAGTTTGAAGCAGATTGCTGAAGCGCTGAGTAAGCACGCTTGGCCAGATGATTTGCCGTTTACTAAAAAGCCGACGGTGCAATATATAAAACCATCAGAGGTAGTTGGTGTAATAGATAAAACCGGTACTATCACTGACCACACTTTTATTACCGCTATGGGACTGCTTCGGGTCGGATATGATACAATAATAGGTAATCAAGACGCTCATGGCTTGATGGAGAAAGTGAATAACCTGTTAAAGATTTAAGATGAACAAAGACGTTATACACATTGATATAGAAGATGATATTACCACTATAATCGGTAAGATTAAGTCGTCGAAAGAGAGGATTATTGCTTTGGTGCCACCACGACGTATTGGTGTATTGCAGAGCGCAGTTAATATGCGACTGCTGGCACGGGCGGCGGATGCGGCTGATAAAAGAGTGGTATTGGTGACGGGTGATTCAATTCTGGCTGGGTTGGCGGCTTCAGCCAGTATCCCGGTTGCTAAAACCTTGCAAAGTAAGCCAGAGATAGCTGAAATGCCACTACTAAGTATTGACGATGGCAACGATGTGATTGATGGTAGGAATTTGCCGATTGGTGAGCTGGCTGATAGTGTGAAAAAACGTGCGAGCGATCCAGCGGTTGATGCAGTAATTGCTGAAAATCGTGATAATGACGAATCTGAAGCTGATGAAGCCCCTAAAAAAGCTAGTAAGCAACCAAAAATCCCTAATTTTAGTGTATTTCGTAAGAAATTTGCGTTGATTGGTATGGGTGTGGTGCTTTTGGTGGGGTTTTTGGTCTGGGCTATTGCGATTGCACCGTCGGCTACTATTGTGATTGCTGCTAAAACTACCAGTGTTACTGTCAGTGAAAATGTCAATATTAAGTTTGATCGACCTACTGATGCGAATAATAATGTGATTAAAGGTGTTAAAAAAGAGCTAAATAAAGAGTTGAGTATTGAATTTAATGCAACTGGTAAGAAAAAGGTTGGCGAGCGCGCTAAGGGTAAGCTCCGTCTGTCTACCGATTCCATTAGCTTGTTAGACAAAACCGTTCCAGCTGGCACGTCAATTCGTACTAGTGGTGGCATGGTCTTTACGACTGATAGTGCTGTCACTTTTACGCTCTCTAATTCTTCGGGCGTAACTGTGATGGTGACAGCTGCCGATGTCGGTGCTGAATATAATGGTGAAACTGGCTCAGTATCAGGAGTGCCATCAGGTGTTAAAGCAACTTTGGTGGGCGAAACTTCGGGTGGTAGTAGTCGTGAGGTGACGGTGGTCAGTGCTGATGACGTGAAACGAGCGAGTGATCTGCTAAATGAAAAGAAGGTTGACTCCCTGCATACTGATATTGAGCAATCATTTGGCGAATCGATTACTAAGATTAAAGATAGTTATCAAGAGCAACGCAGTACGCCCGCTCCAAGTGTGGCTGTTGGCAGTGAGGCGACTGGCGCAGTGAAATTGAAAACCATGGTCACTGCTTCAATGATTGGTATTGAGCAATCGGAGTTAAGTACCTATGTAAAAGCTAAGGTTGACAAAGAGTTAGAGGATAAATCGTCACAAAGAATATATAAAGACGGTGTTGATAAGGCGCAATTTGCTCAGTTTAGTAATCAGGGTGGTAACCTTAGTGTTCGTTTGGCGGTTAATGCGGTCGTCGGCCCGACTATAGACGAGGAAAAAGTTAAGGAACAATCTCGTGGTAAAAACTATGGTGATATTCAGTCAGCTCTTGAAGCTATAAAAGGCGTTGAAAATGTTGATGTTAAGTTTTCTCCGTTCTGGGTGCATACTGTGCCAAATGATACTAAGCGAATAAATGTAGAATTTAAGCTTAATGAGGGCTAAGAACTTTTTAGCGCTGGACGTGGGCGAAAAGCGGATCGGTCTGGCGATGGCTGATTCGCAAATAAAAATTGCCGTACCGTTTGATTGGCTGGAAAATGACGACAAGATAATTGAAAAAATCACCGAATTAGTGATTAATCATGAGATTGATGAAATTATCATTGGCTATCCCCGCAATCAAGCTGGTGAGCCAACTAAACAAACTCAATTTGTTGAGGATTTTGCTAATAAACTAGCTGAAATTGACTTAGATACTGAGATAAAATTTCAAGACGAGTCATTGACTAGTGTCCAAGCCGAGCAACGACTAGGTAATAATTTGAAAGATAAGGGGCAGATTGACGCTGAAGCGGCTAGTATTATTTTACAGGATTATTTGGAGAGTCGACTGTGAAAATTAAGCGTCGGGTGTCGTGGTTGTTAATATTGTCTATTTCTGTAGCGATTTTAGGAGTTTTGGCTTTGTCAGGCTCGCTGTGGTACAGGAATATGCTGACTGCCGTCAATTCGTCGTCGCAGGAGTCATTAAGAATCAATATTAAGCAAGGCATGACACCTGATGACATTGCGACAGTTCTTGAGCAGAGCAAGTTGATTCGTAATTCTATGGCTTTTTCAATTTATGTAAAAATTCATAACATTGGCGACAAGTTTAAAACGGGTATGTATTCATTAAAATATTCTCAAACCGTGCCAGAAATTATTGAGCGATTGACTAGTGGTGTATCTGATGAGATTGCTATAACATTTTACCCAGGAGCAACACTTGAAACAAAAAAATCTAATTCTGACAGCAGAGAGGTTGAGTCAGTTCTGAAGAAAGCCGGTTTTTCTGATCAAGCTATAGCTAAAGGACTGGCGGCTAATTATAATAGTAAAATATTAGCCAGTAGGCCAAGCGGCCATACACTAGAGGGC
>CAUUZR010000021.1:0-9165 GCA_963549685.1 uncultured Candidatus Saccharibacteria bacterium
CAAGACTTTGTTCAGAACTTATTTCTTTCACCACGACAAATCTCCTACCTCCGTGTAGATTAGCCTCGTGTGAAACCCTATATCCAGCTTTTAAAAAATTATCAAGACTATATTTATTATCTGGATGTACAGTTGCCACTAGCCCATTCAATCCCAACTGCTTAGCTCTTTCCTCCAGTTTAGCCAAAATTTGTAACTGTAAACCATGACCCCTATAACCCTCGGCAACCATTATACTATCTATTAGCATTACTTTGTCATTAGGCATATTATCAGGCAGATTATATTCTTCCAAAGTTCCAGGAATATCACAAGCTCCCACCGCCAACCCTATTAACTCGTCGTTATGACGCAAAAAATAAACGCCACCACAGCCCTTGATTGGGCCAATAAACTCTTGGTCTGTAAGCGGAGTAAAAAATTCCGGCTTTTCCATTCCATCAATGATATCCGCTTGGAATTTCATCGCTTTATCTACAGAATCTAAGCCGATAGGTGTGAAATTAACATTCTTCCCAATAATATATCTTCTATCCTCTTCGCGTTCCATGCTGGCTCCTAATCTTTCTTTCATAATCTACAGTTTATTATAAAGCAAGTGTTAGGACAAGCAACTTACCACAATCTGACTATAAATGCTATAATTATACTGATATTAGTAAACTTAGAGATTAACCATGAATTTAAAAATAGGCATTGTCGGTTTACCAAATGTAGGTAAATCAACCTTATTCAACTCACTAACTAACAATGATATTCTGGCGGCCAATTATCCTTTTGCCACCATTGAACCTAACACCGGCATCGTACCAGTGCCAGATTCTCGCCTGCAGGTTTTGGCTGAGCTATACCATGCTCAAAAAATTATTCCCGCAACCGTCACCTTTGTTGATATAGCGGGCTTGGTGGCTGGCGCCTCTCAGGGTGAAGGTTTAGGCAATAAATTTTTACATAATATCCGTGAATGCGACGCTATTATTCACGTAGTCAGAGCTTTTGAAAATCCAGACATCTTGCGTCACGACGAATCTGAGATTGACCCAAAAAAAGACATCGAGATTATCAATACTGAATTAATCTTGGCTGATATTCAGACTATCGAAAATCGCCTAGTCCGTCTGAATAAAGAAGCCAAATCAAACCCTAAAGCACAAATAGCTGTTAACTATTTACAAAAATTATTAACTAGCCTGCAAGCCGGTCAACCTATCTCTTCTCTGCCTGAAGTAGATAACTCAATTATTTATGATCTACATTTATTAACCGCTAAACCAGTTATTTATGCATTTAATGTTGACGAAGTTGGGTTAGCTGATAAGACACTACAATCTAAGCTGTCCGACCTAGTAAAACCCAACAAAGCCTTATTTATTTCTGCCAAACTTGAAGAAGAATTAAAGGGTCTGACACCAAATGAAGCTAGCGAATTGTTAGAAAGTTACGGTGTTACTGAAACTGGTTTATCTCAGCTCATCGGTGTGGCCTATGACATTTTAGGGTTACAAAGCTATTTAACGGCTGGTGAAAAAGAGATCCACGCCTGGACCATTCATCAGGGCTGGACCGCACCACAAGCAGCTGGTGTAATTCACTCTGATTTTGAACGTGGTTTTATTGCCGCTCAAGTGGTCAGTTTTAATGATTTGATAGCTGCTGGATCAGAAGTTAAGGCTCGTGAGGCGGGAAAAATTCGCACCGAAGGTAAAACTTATATCATGCAACCAGATGATATCGTTGAGTTTCGATTTAATGTTTAGTTTAATACTTATTTTCTAGCTAATCTCATTTTGTAAAATCGTTCGACGTTACCTTTAGCACCCGCTACCTCACTATCTTTTTTGTCTAAAATTACAAAATACTGTTTTGCCCAGATTTCAAAATCGTTCAGAATCTGCCGTCGAATTTTAGCGTTCTTGATCACGCCTTTGTTAACTTGATCCTTGCCAGCTTCAAATTGTGGCTTAACCATTGCCACTAAAATCGTTTGTCCATTCATTAAATGTTTAGCAACATGTGGCAAAATTTCCCGCAAACTAATAAATGACACATCACCGACAATTAAATCAATGTGCTGATCAATGTAAAAATTACGAATGTCTGTTTTCTCATGTAACTCAATCTTAGTATTTTGCCGTAAACTTGGATGTAGCTGATTAGTGCCAACGTCAACTGCATAAACTTTTTGCGCACCATGTTGCAGGGCATAATCAGTAAAGCCACCCGTACTTGAACCAATATCTAGCACTATCTTTTCCGTAAAGTCCAGCTTAAAACTTTCCGACACACTAGCCAGCTTCAACCCCGCCCGAGAAACATATGTTTGATTAGTTGTAATATCAACCACATCGTCAGGCCCTACGGCGTATCCAGCTTTTTGAATAACTTTTTTATTCACAGTAACCTTGCCTAATCTAATATAGTTTTCCGCCTGTGAACGACTACTGGCTAATCCAGTCTGAAATAAGATTTTATCCAAACGCTGTTTATTCATAAATACTACTTTTTACGTTCACGATACTCGCCTGTTGTGGTATCAACACTAATCACATCATCTTGTTTAATGAAAGCTGGGACTTTAACTACTACTCCAGTTTCCAAAACTGCATCTTTCAAAACCGAGGAAGTAGTATCACCTTTTACTACGTCTTCGGTATACGTTACTGTTAAATAAACATTCTTCGGCAACTCCACATTAATAACTCTGCCTTCAAAAAATTGCAAA
Source organism: uncultured Candidatus Saccharibacteria bacterium (assembly GCA_963549685.1). Taxonomy (GTDB): domain Bacteria; phylum Patescibacteriota; class Saccharimonadia; order Saccharimonadales; family Saccharimonadaceae; genus Nanosynbacter. Next base: position 2,723 of record CAUUZR010000021.1, read on the forward strand.
CTAATTTCATTGCCTTCTTTCAAAAATCCTGCCGATGTATCAACAATATCCTTGGATAGCTCAAATTGCTCAAAGCTCTCTGGATCCATAAAGAAAAATTTGTCACCATCATTATATAAATATTGAGCAACTTTATTATTCACTTCTGCCATTTCGATTTTTTCTTGGCCCTTGAAAGTTTTAGGAATCACACTGCCGTCGATTAGGTTTTTCAATTTAACATTAACTATTGACCCGCCTCGTCCCATGACTTTTTGGGAATACTCCACTACCCGGTATGGCTTACCATCAATCTGACAAACAGTTCCTTTTTTCAAATCAGTCGGCTGATACATTTTATAAATCCTCCTTCAAAAAATCTCGCCGCCATAGCTTCAGGACTACGCAGCGAGATATAAAATTTATTACTTTTAGTCATTAGCTACAAATGGCAATAACGCCAAATGTCGTGCTCGCTTAATTGCCACAGCCAAGCTTTTCTGCTGTTTTTGGCTAAGCCCAGTTTTACTAGATGATTCAATTTGACCATATGAATTCACAAATCGCTGTAAAGTTTTTACATCTTTATAGTCAAATACAATTGGTGGATTTTTCTTTAATTTTGCCATATATTCTCCCTGTAATTAAAACGGAATTTCACTTAAATCAATTGGTTTATCGTCAATTGCCGTTACAATTTCTTCTTTATTATTACTTACTGGTTTTTGACTACCGCCATCATTATTTGGCCCGTCAAGGAAAGTAACGTCAGTGGCAGTTACCTCTATTCGGCTTTGTCTTTTACCAGTCTCCTTATCTTCCCAGCTATCTTGCCGAAGTCTACCCTGCACTAGCACCCGGCGACCTTTTTGCAAATATTGCATGACTAAATCACCTAATTTTTCCCACGCTGTAATGTTGAAAAAATCTGCTTGATCGTCTTGCCCAACACGGTCTACTGCTATTGAGAAGCTTACCACGTTCTTACCGGACGCTGTGGTGCGCTGTTCTGGATCACGGGTTAATCGTCCCATTAATATTACTTGGTTGATACTTCGTGCCATAATTTTACCCTCTCTTTTATAAAATTATCTGCTAATCTTGTGAAGTTTCAGTTTTGGCAGCGCGCTCAGCTTGCGCTTTCAAAGCCTGACGAATTTTTTCATCAGTTTTTACCAAAAGATAACGCAAAACCTCGTCAGTAATGTTGAGTACGCTAGAAATTTTCAGCGGAGCTTGACTTGGTAGTTTAATATCCAAGCAAACGTAAATCGCAAAGTCTTCTCGCTTAATCTGATAAGCTAACTTTTTCTTACCCCAATTGTCTTCTTTAATAATTTCACCGCCGTTATCGGTGATTAACGCCCGAACTTTGTCCAGCGCCACGTCCAGATTTGTCTCCAAATCTGGGTGAATAAGAACAGTCAGTTCATATTCCTGCATGTTTCCTCCTTTGGAATCCTTGATGGATGTTTGTGCTATCCCACACAAACTTAGGTTAATATCATAAATAATTATACCGCAAATTGATAAAAAAGTCTAATCACTCAAAATTTTTCCCTATACGCATCTAATATATTGACACTAACACCAAGACTTTCAAAATATTCCCTATCCCGTTTCGAAAGTTCATAAGCTGGGAGATTCTCTAATATAGACCTAGCTATATCATCCTTGTTAAAACCAACTTTTATCATAGGCTTTATGTGACAATATAAATAATACGGATGGTACTCGCTTATTTTTAGAGAGGGAAATTCTCCAATAATAGTGGTTTTTATATCGTCGCCATAAGGTAATGCTTCAAGTAATTCAACTACTCTATCTATATAATATGGCCATCCATATTGTTCTGCATCTTCTTCAAGCTCAGTTATAGCTAAGACACCATCAATAAAATCTGGGTTGGCTCCAGCCGCCACTAACTCCTCTTTAATTGGCTGAAACCTAAGTTTCAACATCTCTATATCATCATGTCTTTCTTCTCTCCTAATTACTTCAATCATACGTCTTAAAATTCTTCTGACAGATACACCCGCCACAAATAGCGCCCCCGAATGCCCTACTAAATCTTTATATTTATAATAGAAAAGAGGAATATCGTAATTATTAATTTTTTCAACCAAAAATCTTCGATTGTTGTCGTTTAGCTGATTAATTTCGTCTATTATGACCTCAAGACTTTCAGCAATACGACTGCCATAAATACTAAGCTCAGATTCCATAGTTAACCTAAACAACTCATCGTAACTAATTTTATTTTTCAAAATATCTACTGGAGACCTATCTAACGATCCCAATATCTCACCTACTCGCGGATCCTCATACCAACCAAATCCCCTAATATCACTAAACTGCAGAAAAATCATATCCTCTACCGTTAGCTCGCCGTCAGCCTTAATACGATTATAGATGTCAGTCAATCGTTTCATGTTTTCAACTATTTCAAAATACTTATCCCCACCAGGCAAAGTTTTAAGCTTCTCGGTAACTACATCCAACATGCAATCTTCCATCTCTTGACCTGGCTCAATGCCACGCACCTCAACCACTCGACCATATTCCATGCGAATCGCTATGCGTGGCACTGTATATCTATTTGCCTTATCTTTTGTGTAGTACACATGAAAATCACCCGACGACAACTGGTGAGCTGCTGTATCCGCACCAGCCGTACACCAACCAGTATTTTTACCTCTTAGAGACTGAGATAATCTATGTGCTGTATTATCATTAGTATATCTTTGAGTCTGACGATATCTTATCCACAAACCTTCAGTAGTCTCGTACACCTCTGGTGTAATAACACCAGTTTCAGCGTGAGATAGTGCGTGAGCGTAAAGTGTTGCAAAGTTTCCACTCCTCAATAATTGGAGCAAGTGATCATCACTAGTGTTATTACCACGAATAACGTCATTATCAATAGCATCATAGACATACGCCAGCGCTTCGGCATTCAACTCCGGCCACGGCGCAGTTGTTGATTTGGTTCGTTTTTTGAACTTATCTTTTTCTTTATCAAATTCACCCAGCTTTTTTAAAGATTCCCAGACATAGACTTTAAACCAATCTGGATAGACATGACCATTTTCATCACTCCGCAAATACTCGGACCATTCTGTCAAACTTTTTAGTTGATCTTCACGGAGTATAATAGCAGTCTTTTCTTTTCCCTCAGCAGTGATTTCATGATAGCCATAGCCCTGTTCAAGAGCAATTTGTTGTTGTAGTTCATAATACGACTCTGGAATATCTTCCGGTTTGATAAGTAATTGAGAGATTTCCGCCTCGATAAACTCTGGGTTTTGATTAGTAATACCAAAATAACCACTCTCTAGGACTGTACGAACCTTCACCTCATTATTACCAAGTTTTTGAAGTTTTGGTAGTTCATTGTTGATTTTTACAAGACGTAAGGCACCAGCCGCAAGATTATGGTTAAATACTTCCAGCAACTTTCCACCAACGGGGGATTGTCCAATAAACTTTTCTGGTGATTTTTTCATAACATAACACGTTGTCTATTGTCTTATTAGACTGTATTAATAATAGAATACTTTATACAAAAAGTCAATTCTTAGCTCTAATAAATCTACAGCTATTCACTACCCAGCTCGTCCAAACTGGAAATCAGCACTTCACGTGGCTTTGATCCGTTAGCTGGACCAATAATACCTCGATCCTCCATCTCCGCTATAATCCGAGCCGCCCGACCATAGCCAATTTTTAGTCGCATTTGCAATAAGCTAGTTGACGCCTTACGACTATCTATCACGAGCCGTACCGCATCCTTAAACATATCATCAACTCCCCCGTTCAGCTCAACCATTACGCCACCCTTACCGTTTAATTGTACTGGCTGAGCCACCACCTCATCATTATATTGTGGTGCTGATTGCATACGTAAATAGTCAGTAATTTTATTCACCTCATCATCAGTTACCCACGCACCCTGAATACGCTTCGGTTTACTCATATTCGGCGTATAAAGCAACATATCACCTTGTCCTAGCAATTTTTCAGCCCCCGATTGATCAAGAATGGTTCGTGAATCCACCTGCGATGCCACTGTAAAACCAATCCGAGCCGGAATATTAGCTTTAATCAGACCAGTAATCACATCAACACTTGGGCGCTGGGTCGCTAATACCAAATGAATACCAACCGCCCTGGCTTTTTGCGCCAATCGGACGATTAACGCTTCCACATCACGCGCTGCCACCATCATCAAATCCGACAACTCGTCAATAACAATCACTATATAAGGCATTGCACCATCTTCATGTTGTTGGATATTACCCTGTTCATCAGCCACTGGAATCTTTTTGGCGGTGGTTTTAATTTTCTGATTATAGCTCTTGATGTCACGAATTTTTTCCGCAGCCAGCAATTTATAGCGTCGCTCCATCTCATTAACTGCCCATTTAAGCGCACTAATCGTCTTCTCTGGTTCAGTAATAACTGGCGTTAGCAAATGCGGAATATCCTCATATGGCGCCATCTCAACTTGCTTTGGATCAACCAATATCAATTTCATATCACTCGGACTATTACGATACAGTAAACTTGTCAACAGGGTATTAATCATCACCGATTTACCTGATCCAGTCTGCCCAGCAATCAACAAATGAGGCATTTTATTTAATTCACCCACCACGGCCTGACCAGAAATATCTTTACCAATAGCAAAATTGAGCGCCTCACGAGCGTTCTTCCACTGCTTTGAATCCAACACTCCAAACAGCCTGACGTCAGCTGCTCGACGATTAGGCACTTCAATACCTACCACTTTCTGTCCCGGAATTGGTGCTTCAATACGCAGACTTTGGGCCGCCAAATTAAGTGCGATATTGGTTTCTAATGCTATAATTCTCGTCAATTTTACACCGCTCGGCGGACGCAACGTATATTGCGTTACCTTCGGACCAATGTTGGCGTCTTCCATTTCCACGTCAATATTAAACTCTGCCAAGGTGTCATGAATAATTTGAGCATTTTGCCGAATATCACCAGCATCAGGTGGATTCTGTTTTTTCTCTAGCAAATCAAGGCTGGGTGGCTGCCAGTTTGGATCATGAGCTGCTACTAGCGCCGCCCGCTCTTCAGCCGACTTATCTTGTTTAATACTACTTTTCAGACTACTAAGCGGAGATGATTTTTTATCAACTTTTGGCGCAACATCAGCAGTTGGTACACCAGCGTTAATATTAATATCTGTCGCTGGTTTATCAATCACCTTATCGGCTTTGGCCGCCCGTTGCATAACTGATACGTTTTTAGCATTTTCCGAATCATCACGTTGCAATAATTGCCAAATTTTCTTAATCAAATCAAGCGGATTGGTTAAGGTAATAAATAGTGCTGTTATCAAAATCAATACTACATAAATCACTGCCGCAATCGCCGGCGAGACCATCATGGTCATCAATTCGTTAACACCATCACCGATTACACCACCAGTTTCTGGATGTTTAGCGTTTTTTAATAGACCAAATAAACCACTAAGCCAAACCACTTCAATCACCGTTGCTATTTTCACCGCAAGTGGTAAGCGGTTATCTTCAGCCTGAAATATTTCCACTGATAGATAAATTAGCAGTACCGGCAAAATATATGTCGCATAACCTAATAACCACAAGGTTGTTTTATTTAGCCATTCAAGCAGTGGCCCACCCGCCTCAAACCAAGCTACCACAAATAAAATTGATAACAAAATCAAGAATACGGCTGACACTTGTCGCCAAAATCCACCTGGCACGATATGTCGGGGTGCGCTGGCGGTGGATTTTTTCTTAGAATTCTTGCGTTTTTTAGGCATAACTGATTTATATTATACCCTGTTTTTATGTAAAAAGGTATACTATTTATATTATATCATATTTTATCATAAAATACAAGATTAGTACGCCCGAATGTCCTGCATTTCACGTGCCTTGGTGTCATTCGCTTCAGAATCTGGTACTTGACGTGGCGGAAATTTACGACGTGGCAGATTTGGTATAGCTGATTGTGCCTTGCTACGCTCAGCTTTAGCCGCCATCAATCGAGCTGTCCCAGGCGATTTTGCGGTTGCTACAGCTTGGCCAACATTTTTACCATTTGATTTACCGACACCACCTATTTCATTGACCACTGGAATCACAATTGGCGTGCGTCTGGTCTGATCATACAAAATATGTGTAATTTCGTCTTTTATCTCTTTCTTCACTACCTCAATATCATATTTACCAGAGAAGCTACGTGCCGCTTTTTGCTTAATGTATTGCCGAATCAAACTCATCAACTCTTCAGAATCTCGCATATAAATAAACCCACGAGAAATTATATCTGGGCTAGTTAATAATCGCCCCGTACCACGTTGCACTGTCAAAACCACCACAAACATCCCCTCTTGGCTCATGTGGATACGATCTTTCAAGACAACTTCACTAACCACCTCGCCAGCGTCATCATACATAGTGCCA
>CAUUZR010000022.1:0-8722 GCA_963549685.1 uncultured Candidatus Saccharibacteria bacterium
ACAATCAATGAGAGCAGGGGGAATGACGGTTGTTTTTTTGGCAGTGATAGAGATAGATTGCCAGATTGTTGATTGATAAAGTTAGCGTAAACATGCGCCTCGACATGATGTATTTTGTAGAGTGGCTTATTGTGAATGATAGCGAGAGTGCGGGCAGCAAGAGTGCCGATGAGTAGCGAACCGATCAATCCGGGAGCATAAGTAACAGCGATGGCGTCGATATCGTCCCAGGTACAGTTTGCATCAGCTAGCGCCTTATTGATAACGGGGTTGATGACTTCCAAATGACTGCGAGCGGCAATCTCCGGGATGACTCCGCCGTATTCGGCGTGAATGTCAATTTGTGAATTGACAACATTTGAAAGCAAACGTTTGCCGTCTTCAACGACCGCTGCCGCTGTTTCGTCGCAGCTGGACTCGATTCCCAAAATTCTCATATGAGGTAATTATAACAGAAAGCGATTTTTGTGGTTAGCTAAAACATTATCATAAATGTTACAATATGGTTATGAAGAAAATCCTAGTGAAAGTCGCCAGAAATGTATTACCAGCCAAAATGTTACACGGTGTGGAAAATAGCTATCGCAAGGTGCGGGTAAAATTGGTGAGCGCCCGCTATGGTAATCCCGCTAGACATCTTAGAGTGATCGCAGTTACCGGGACGAATGGCAAAACGACAACGGCTTGTTATATCAATGAGATTCTCAAAGAAGCAAAATTTAAGACAGCAATGTTTACTACAGCGGTGATTGAGGTGGCGGGTGAGTCACAGATCAATGATCTAAACGCCACAGTAGCAACCACGTCACGGATGCAACAATTTTTCCGTGATGCTAAGCGAGCTAATGTTGATTATGTAATCCTGGAAGTAACCTCACATTCGCTTGACCAGTATAAATTGGCGGGCGTTCCGATTGAAGCGGCGGTGATGACTAATTTAACCCAAGATCATCTTGATTATCACAAAACCATGGAGAACTATGCAGCCGCTAAAGCTAAACTGTTTGCATTAGAGCCACGCTTTATAGTTTTGAATCGTGATGATGAATGGTTTGATTATTTTGATCAATTTATCGCCAGTGATCAGAAAATGACCTACGGTAAGCACGAGGAGGCTGAAGCCAAGATTGAGCGGGTGAAGTTGTATCGTAAAGGTACAGAGGCAGATTTGGTGATTGATCATCAAACCCATTTGGAATTGGCAACCAATTTACCAGGTGAGTACAATGTGATGAATATGTCAGCGGCAGTCACTTTGGCTTATCTGTTGGGTGTAAAATTACAGGATATTCAAGAGGGAGTAGCTAATCTTGAAGTGGTACCGGGGCGATTTGAGCGAGCAGTGGAGGGTCAACTTTACGATGTGATCGTGGATTATGCTCATACACCAGATGCGCTTGATAAATTATTAACAGCGGCACAGGGAATTGCAAAAGGGCGGGTGATCTTGGTGTTTGGTGCTTGTGGTGATCGTGATAAACTTAAGCGACCAATTATGGGTGAAATTGCGGCAAAAAAGGCTGATCGGATTTTTCTAACTGATGAGGAAAGTTATAACGAGGATCCAGAGAAGATTCGGCAAATGATTCGCGAGGGTATTGAGGCGGCATGCGGCAATGGTAAAACTACGGAAATTGCTGATCGGCGTCAGGCGATTGAGCGAGCGCTGAGCATAACCCAAAAGGGTGACATAGTGTTAATTACTGGAATGGGTCACGAACAATACCGCATTATCAATGGTCAACGTTTGCCATGGAACGATACTGAGGTGGTGCGAGAGATTTTAGGATAATAATACCGCTTGTTTTTAAGTTTGCTGATTGAAGAATTTTTGCTTTTTCTTGAGCCATTCAGGTGATTGACGAACTAGTTTATGACTATCGTCTGGATTATTAAGCAGGGGTTTAATGGCTTCTTCAAGATAAATATTGCCTTGCGACCCCTTAAAGAGCAGAGCTGTATCAGCTACGACTAATTTGGATAATAGTTCAGTGGCCTCTGGCGCAGTGGTAAATGAAGTGACAGTACAACCATTAGCCTTGGCAGCTGGCGCCAAATGATGACGAGCCATTGGTCCGACGGTAATCAGATGGGTTAACTGTTTCGGGTTACAGAGCCGTCCTAGTGCTTGATGTTCGACTTCAGTAGTATTGCCCAACTCGTTCATATCACCAAGGATAGCTATCTTATGAGCTTGCGGTAGACTGTACAGTGTTTGCAAGGCAGATGCGGCCGCCAACGGACTGGAATTATAAGAATCGTCAATCAGTAGACTGCCGTTAACACCTGACAGTGGTTGCATACGACCAGGCACAGGCTTTAACTGCTCTAATACGGTAATAATATCTGCCAATTCCATGCCACTTTCTAAAGCAACTGCTGCCGCACCCGCTACTATACGCAACTGATGAGTGCCGAGTACTGGAATAGTGAATTGGTGTGAGGTGTTGGTGTGATGAGATAGCTGACAAATAAAGCCATCACTTGAAGCTTTTGTGGTGATAAGTCGACAGTCGGCGCCCTCTTTAGTGCCATACGAAACAGTTGGCGTACTGCCCGCCAGTGTTATAAAACTAGGATCAATATCATCGTGGTTGTAGATAACTAATTTACTGACGCCACTTAAACCAAACTCTTCGTGAGCAACAGTGGTGATATCACCGAAAAATTCCATATGTTCAGGTGAGACAGCGGTGATAATAGTGATGTCAGGACGCAGATAGCTGGCAAAAGCAGCCATTTCACCGGGGCGGTCAATGCCACACTCTTGAACAATAATATCAATATCATGATGTATAGTAGACGCCCGACGAGCAGTGATGATAGTCTGTAACCAGCCAGTCAGACTGCGAGAGTTAGCGGGTCCATCAACCCCCAGAATCTCTAGCGGTGCAGATAATTCAGCGTTAAAATTGCCACGGTTAGTACGAATGCGGTTTTTAGTGCTGAGAATATCAACGATAGCTGATTTGGTGCTGGTTTTACCAACACTGCCGACCACGGCAATCAGTTTGATGGATGGGTTGGTGCGAAATAGGCGACTAACTGACGCCTGGAGTGAACGTAAGATTAAATATTTGAATAATTTCATAAGCACATTATAACAGTTTGTGGGCAATAATAATTAGCACTCACCCTTGACGAGTGCTAACTGGGTGCGTTACAATAAAAACTGTTGATAAAGAAATGGAGGATTTTCGATATGAGTACACCAATTACACCTCTGTCGGATCGTGTGGTAGCGGTGCGTGAAGAGGCGAAAACGCAAACAGCTAGTGGTCTTTATTTACCAGATAGCTCGAAAGAGAAACCAGTAGTAGCTGTTGTTCAAGCGGTTGGTCCAGAAGTCAAGTATGTAAAAGCTGGCGACAGAATTGTTTACAAAGAATACTCAACAACAGATTTGAAAATTGACGACACAACTTTTTTGATCGTCCGTGAAGAAGATATTTTAGCAACAGTAAAATAGGGAGTTAAATGATGGCAAAGAAAGTTTTTTATGATGATGACGCACGCGCTCGAGTACTGGGTGGTGCTGAGGCGCTATATAATGCAGTTAAGGTAACTTATGGTCCCAAGGGGCGCAATGTGGTAATTGCCAAGAGTTATGGTGGCCCAACCGTAACGCATGACGGGGTAACAGTGGCGGAAGGCATTGAATTACCAGAGAATGACGATGAGACTTTGGGTTATAAGGTGGGTGCTGATTTGATTAAGCAGGCGGCCAAAAACCTTAATAAACAAGCCGGTGATGGTACGACTACTGTAACAGTTTTAACCTATTCAATCCTTAAAGAGGCTAATCGCTTGATTGCTGCTGGTCATAATCCGATGGAATTAAAGCGTGGCATTGAAGAAGCTGGCCGAGAAATTGTTAAAGGTATCAATAAGTTGGCGGAATCAATTGAGGGTAAATCTGATCGTGTGGCGGAAGTAGCAACCATCTCGGCGGGCGACGCAGAAATTGGTAAATTGATCGCTGGTGTCATCGAGAAAGTTGGCAAAGACGGCGTAGTGACAGTCGAGGCTGGCCAGGGTTTGGAGCTAGAGGCTGAGGTGGTTGAGGGCTTTAGTTTGGACAAGGGCTGGGTCAGTCCGTTCTTCGTCACCGACGCTGGTCGGCAAGAGGCGGTTTACGAAAAGCCAGCGATTTTGATTACCGACAAGAAAATTTCTAGCGTGCAAGAATTCTTGCCGATGTTGGAGAAATTGGCACAAAGCGGTAAGAAGGATGTAGTGCTGATCGCTGATGAAGTTGAGGGTGAAGCGCTGAGCATTTTGGTGCTGAATAAACTGAAGGGCGTATTTAACACTGTGGCGGTTAAAGCACCAAGCTTTGGTGATCGTCGTAAGGAAATCTTGCGGGATATCGCTATTTTAACTGGGGCGACAGTTATCTCAGAAGATCACGGTTTGACTTTTGAAAATGCTGGTCTGGAAGTGTTGGGTTCGGCACGTAAGGTGATTGTCGGTAAAGATGAGACGACGATTATTGAAGGTGCGGGCAAACCATCAGCAGTGAAAGAGCAGATCGCTCAGATCAAGGCGCTGTCTGACAACGCTTCAAGTGAATATGAAAAAGAACAATTCGACAAGCGAGCAGCCGCTTTGGCTGGTAAAGTGGCGGTTATTAAGGTTGGTGGCGCCACTGAGACGGAAATTGATGAAAAGAAATTCCGGGTTGATGATGCAGTGGCAGCGACTAAAGCCGCTTTGGCAGAAGGTATTGTAGCTGGCGGTGGTGTCAGCTTGGTCAATTTGTCAGCTGAATTAAAGGTGAGTGGCTCAACCAGTGCCTCAGCTGGTCGTCAAATTTTGAAAGATGCCTTGAAACAGCCATTTTTGCAGATTATGCGTAACGCTGGTTTGAATGCTGATGCCTTATTGGCGCAAGTTGAAGCTGGTAAATCTGGTTACGGTGTTAACGTTATGACCCCAGAGAAAGGACTAATTGATGTTAAGAAAGCTGGTGTGATCGATCCAGCTCGGGTGACTAAAGAAGCAGTGCAAAATGCCGTATCAATTGCCGCTACGGCTGCTACAATGGGCGCCTTGGTGGTTGATGTACCAGAGCCAGAAGCTCCAGCTGCCCCTGGTGGTATGCCAGGTATGGGAATGATGTAAAAATCATTAAAAACTATTGACAAAATATCGCCTCAAAAACGGGGCGATATTTTTATAAAAAAACACCATGTAGTATTTACAACAAAAATCATGTTTTTTGCTTTGACCTCAGTTAACGAGGTGAATTCTGTCAAGACATTTCTGGAAAATATGATATAAGAGTTGACTTTTTATGCAACTTGTGCTAATAATAAGGGTATAAATCAAAAAGTAAAAACACAATAATTGTTACGAAAGGATTATAAGCAAATGTCAGAATCTAGATCTAATAAAAGATACACACCCGATATATCGGCTAGTAGGCACTCTAGAGAGGATTACGAAAAATCTCAAGTCAACGCTCTGAATAGTTGGTTTGCTGAGGCTGCTAATAGAGATGGATATGAGAATGCTGAAGATATGGTGAAAGCTGCTGAAGAGACCCGTGAAGATGAAAGGCTTCGTAAAACAGAAGAGTATGTCATGAGTGTGACTGAACTACGTTTTGCTTATATGATCGCACAGGAAATTAATAAATTGTCGGCAACTAATGTAGATGACATTATTAAAGAAATTGAAGAAAATAATAAAGACGGTAATAAATCTGATGTAGATATTCAAAGAGAGGTTGAAGACAAGATCCAAAGCATTAGTATGCAGATTGATCATAATAGGGATAATCTTATAGATAGACTACATAAATACCGTGACTCGCTTGATTTGATTGACGATCCAATCAGGCGTCAACGGGCTATTGAGTCTTATGATTCCGCTGAAGATTTTATTATTGATGCAACAGAAGGTTATCTTGATTCACCAGCCAGTGAACCAGACTCTCAGTCTGCATCACAAGAACCTAACCCTACTGGCAGTCAAGGTCAAGGTAAGCAACCAGTCGGCGGAAGTGGTACTAAAGAACCAGTTACATCTCGTGGAGTTGCTGAAAGATTAAGAGCAGAAGGAAAAGACTTTTCTATTGACGCATATGAGCAGGCTTTGGACGATGAGGGTGGTAACCTGTCTCCTCGGGAAGAGACCTTATTAAAGGAATTAGACAAAGCTCAACAAGAAAATCAGGCTTTACAAGATACGATTAAGACATTGCAAGAGGAGCTAAATGATATTAAAAGTCGTTTAGATCAACAGTCAGATAATAGCTTGAAGACGAAATTTGCTAATATATTTGAACGCACTAAACGATCTAAAGAGCGGTTGAAATCTAAATGGGTAAAAATCGGTGCAGGAGTGTTGGCGACAGTATCACTGCTTGGCTTAGGAGGCGGACTTTTTGCGTGGAATAATTCGGCTGAATCAGATCCAACGCAATCATCGGCTGCTGCTGAGTCGGGTGATTTGGAAGAGACCACACCGATTTTTGAGCAGTCTGGTGCCAACCAGCAGAATAATATCTCTGAGAAGACTAACGAATCTGGTACCAATAAGCAGAATAATGTTACTGAGAAGACCAATAAGCCGACGGAGATACAGGGTTATAGCCCTGAAGACGTAAAAGCCTTCCGTGATAACTATGGGATTGGCGACGGTGTATTGCCATTTACCTCAGAAGCTGACGCAATGATGCGTGATGGTCAAGGTGCGTTTAGTTTAGAAAATGAGTATGCAGTTGGTGAAGCACTGTGTAGTATTGAGGTGAACGAAGGTATGAATGCTCGTGGTTGCTATAATCAATTAGGCTTGGCGGCTGCACATAACGCTCAGGTGATGGCCCAGTTGATCGGTCAAGAACGTGGTTTAGATATGACAGCTGAAGGTTACACGCAGGAAGTAAATGCAATTTTGGATCAGCTTTTGAACGACCCAGAATTCTGGTCTAGCGAATATAGTAAATATTTTGGTCAAGAACGCCAAGTTGAACTGCGAATTGACACTGATAGCTCCAGAACTAGCCATTATAATATAGATGGTAGGCTAGAAGTCTCTTATGGTGTGCCGCCAGAAGGTGCCTTCTTGATCGTCAATAATCCAGATGGTTCTCAGACTATGATACGTGTCAATTGTGGTGGTCAGGTGACGGTGCAGGAGAGAGTCTATGAAATTGGTGAAAATGGTAAGCTTACTGAGGTACCACATACATCAGTGCCTTGGGGTTCAACTCCTCAAAAACCAACACCTGGTCAACCTGGAGGACAAGATACACCACCTGCACAACCTGGAACTCCTGAAGAGCAAACACCACAAGAGCCGGCTCCTAAAGACTCTAGTGCAAGTATCGATGAAAATTCAGAAGTACCTGAGGGTAATAAAGCAGATGCTGTAGAAGCGGATTCGGCAACTGGTGGTGACACAGAACCGTCAGAGAAGCCAGGTGCGACATATGTTCCACCAGCCCAGGCGGAAGATACCGGACAAGTGGCATCTGATGCACAGACACCACAGTCAGAACAGCGTCAAGAACAGGCTGGTCAAGGTGTTGAGACTGGCAATGGCGAGACCAGTCCGTCAGAACAAGCTCAGTCAAATAGCGGAACAGTGAGTACAAACTAACCAGGTAATTAGAAAGGAAAGGGTAGTAAATAATGCGTAATATACTAAATCGTCTAAAATCCAACATGGAAAGAATTTCCATGGCGGTAATGCTACTGGCTATCGTAACTGCGATTACCGGTACAGCGGTCATGGCATGGGGTCCATCATCACGTCAAACGTTTACCATTGAGAAGCCGGCGTCATATATCACATTTAACTCAATTACCAACAACCCTAATTATGGTGATGAGCGCAATTTTGTGATTGCTAAAGATGCTGCCAATACTCAAGCGGGTGGCTGGAGTGACAATGTGACGGTTCAGGACGGTAAAGAGTATTTGGTGCGTATGTATGTGCATAACAACGCCGGTGCCAACCTGAATTTGGTGGCAAACAACACCCGAGTAATGGCTAATGTTCCAAATAATACTGCCAAGAATATCCGCATTGATGGTTATATTAGTGCTAATAACGCTAATCCACAAAAAATTTGGGATGAAGTGAACTTTACTAGTGATAAAGAGTTTAATTTAACATACATCACAGGTTCAACGAGATACTATAACAACGTCAATCCTAATCCGGGCTTTACTCTTAGCGACAGTATAGTTACAAATTCTGGTGCGCACATTGGTTACGATAAAATGGATGGTAATCTGCCTGGTTGTTTCCAATATTCAGGTATAGTTACCTTTAAGGTTAAAGCTACTACCAAAAAGGCACCAAATTTCACCATTAACAAGCAAGTTCGGGTGTCTGGTACTAATGAAGCATGGAAAGAAAATACCACCGCTAAACCTGGTGAAACTGTAGAATATCGTGTGATTTATACCAATACTGGTGAGACTCGTCAAAATAATGTTGCCGTTCGAGATAAAATGGATGCTAAATTAAAGTACGTCAACGGTTCGTCATCACTAAAAAATGCTACCAACCCAAATGGTGTTAAGGTGTCTGATAAGATTATCGAGAAGAATGGTATTAATATCGGACACTACGAGAGTAAAAGTAATGCGATCGTTTACTATAGAGCGACTGTACCTCAGGCAAAAGATTTGACATGTGGGGTTAATACCTTCAAAAACGTTGCTACAATTGATACTGACAATGGTTCTAAGAGTGATGAGGCTAG
>CAUUZR010000023.1:0-8680 GCA_963549685.1 uncultured Candidatus Saccharibacteria bacterium
ATGTTCTATTATAGCAAAACGTTTTCTGTAGAGATTTTTTGAGCTATTAGTCCAGCTGCCAAGATACTTTTTCATAGATATTGCCAACTAATAAGATAACGACTACTCATCGTTCTAATACCAACCATGGGATTTACTATGAGAGACGGCGTCAGCCCAACTACCATAACGCCCCTTCACGTATCCGTTCATCCACTTCAATTGTGTAATGGGATTAGTCTCCCAGTCAACTCCAGCTGAAGCCATTTTTCTGCCCGGTAACGCCTGAGGTAGACCGTACGCCCCAGAGTTATTTGAGGCATTAACTCGCCAACCACTCTCCTTGGAAACAAGATAATTTACATAGCCATAATCATTTGGTGATATACCAGCTGCTGCCATCCAATCCGTATGCGAGCCAGCCGGTAGATTAATTTTAGTACCGACAATTTCTACTTGATTCTTCGCCTCTTTAGTAACCACGCTAGCAATTGCTTGACGAGCCACTTCACGACCACCGTTCATCTCAATCTCATAGGTTACTGTTTTCTTACCATTTTCACCCCGAGTTTTTACCTCTTTATAATCAGTTGTTTTATTAGCATCCGAAATCGTCTCCGTCTTAAACGCTATCTCCTCATCCACTGTCACAGTCTGCTTACCGTTACGCCACAATTCGATTGTCATATTCGGATATATCACCGCTGACTGATCGACTAATAAAACATCGTCTGGCTTGACGGCGATATTCTTTTCTTTGAGCAATTCTGCGACAGTTTTCGCCTGAGTACGAACCGTCATTTTTTTACCATATAAAGTCAAGTTTACTGGTAAAGCTCGACTAATTGTCATTAGTGTATCAGCGCCATCAACCGCCAAATTATTAGTTTTATCAAGCTCAACTCTGTCTTCTTTATGAAGCGTTATGCTAGCCGCCTGCGCAATCAATTCTGGGGTTTGCTGAGCGGTGGTAATGGTTTTTCGCATCAATCCATCCACTATAGTAATTGGTCTAGCTCGATAGATATTGACATTAAATTTCTTGGCATCAATCGCCGAATCCAGTGCTGGCTCCACTACATCTTGTGATTGATTAACTTCAATATCGGCGAGTTTCAGCGCCTCGGCAACTGTCCGTGCCTTAGTTACAATTGAACGCTCAACTCCTCGGTCATAAATACTCACCAAACTCTCATCCGACTCTACTGTCGGTTGTTGACCATCGGCTAACACCTTATCAATAAACAGCACCGAGCTAAAAAGCACGACTATAGCAACAAAAAATAAACTAATGCGCTTTGACTGATGTTTTATCTGAAATTTCACTTCCATAACAACCTATCATGTAGCCGAAACCACAAACTTTTCCCATTATATCAAATTTTTTCCAACCGTGCGAACTCAGCATTTAATTTCTTGATCTTTCCATCATCAAGCTTCACCGTTACTCCCAAACCTTCAACGTCTACAACTTCACCACTACCAAAACTCGCACTTCGCACACGATCACCAACCTCTAGACCAAGCTCATCAGGGTAAAAATCATCAATCGGAGCCGAATGGGATGCTTGATTGAATCCACCGCTTACCAATCCCATCTCATCCAAAAACCGTGACGGCGCATTAAAGCCAATCTGACCAAATTGAGTACGTGAATTAGCACAACAGATAAACAATTCTTCTCTAGCACGTGTAATCCCCACGTAACAAAGCCGTCTTTCCTCTTCAATATCATCAATTTTGCCAGAATCAAAAACTCTCGCATGAGGCAAAATACCCTCCTCCAAACCAGCCAAAAACACTACCGGGAATTCCAGACCTTTGGCGGCGTGCAGTGTCATTAGTGTGACTTGGTTATCACTTTCGACATCGTTCGATGACATCAAAGCCATTTCTTCCAAAAAAGTTGCCACATCAGCATACGCCTTAGCTTCAGCGATTAGCACCCCTAAGTTTTCCAACTTTTCCTCGGCCTGAATACTGCCATCATTCACATAGTTTTCGTAGTCAGTTTTTCTGATAATCTCTTCTAAAACATCAGCTGGCGAACCATCAATCCCCCGACTAAGCTCTTGCAACACCCCACCAAACTCAACAAGCTTCTTTTTAGCTGATGAGGTCAAGCTATCCGCCCGTTCAGCCCGCAAAAGACCGGTTAAAATATCCTGTTTTTGCTGATCATTCCAGTCTAAAAATTTTGTCACACTGGTTGGGCCAATGCCACGCTTCGGCAAATTTACTATTCTTAAGAAACTGACTCGATCACTTGGCTGATACAGCAACTTTAAATAAGCCAGAACATCTTTGACTACCGCTCGATCCAAAAATCGCAAACCACCAATGATCTTATATGGAATATGGCGCTGTCGTAACGCTCGCTCCAAAGCATAGCTCTGCGCATTGGTCCGATATAAAATTGCCACGTCTTGATAAGGCCTACCAGCCACAGCTTGTCGAGAAATTTCATCCGCAATCATCAAAGCTTCTTCCGACTCAGAGTAAGCTTGCCATAATACTGGTTCGACACCATCACCATTGGCCGTCCATAAGTTTTTATCCGTCCTATGCACATTGTGCGTTATCAAGGTATTTGCTAGATTTAAAATTGCATTGGTTGACCGATAATTCTGTTCTAGTTTAACAACAGTCGCACCAGGAAAATCACGCTCAAAGTTCAGAATATTAGTATAATCAGCGCCACGAAAACTATAGATCGATTGCGAATCATCACCAACTACACACAGATTTCTCTTATAGTTGACCAACAATTTTATCAGTTCATATTGCACCGCATTCGTGTCCTGATATTCATCAATCAAAATATACTTAAACTGCTTTTGCCACTTTTGACGGATATCTGGACATTTCTTTAATAATTCAACTACTTTTAATAATAAATCATCAAAATCTAATGCTTCGGCGGCGTGTAACGCCCGATTATAGTCAGTAAACAAATCCCCAATCTTTTGCTGAACTGGGCCACGAGCTGATGAGATAAAATCCTCTGGCGATAGTAAAGCGTTTTTGGCGTTGGAGATTGCCGCCACAACGGCCCGTGGTTTCAAATCTCTATCCGATAAACCACGTCGCTTCATCAGTTGCTTAATCAAACTCAGCTGATCATCTGTATCATAAATAACAAACCTTCGACTCAGCCCAATTTCACCACCGTCAATTCTCAATAATTTGACACAAATACTATGAAACGTACCCATCCATGGCATAAAATTGCGACTATTAGCATCATCCTCAAGCATCACACTAAGTCGTGTCCGCATTTCTTTTGCGGCTTTATTAGTGAAAGTCACCGCCAAAATTTGGCTAGGAAAAATACCTTTTTCACCAATCAAATATGCGATACGATGCGTCAGGGTTTTAGTTTTACCGCTACCTGCACCAGCTAGAATCAATAGCGGACCCTTATCATGAATAACCGCCGACCTCTGCTGATCGTTAAGACCTTTTGTAAAATCTATCATCTAGTTTATTTTATCATGAACCACCAAGCTGCCGCACCACCACCGATACCAATCAGTAAGAATAGCAAGATAAGTAATACTGTCAGCCAGCCAGATCGCTTACGCTCCTGACCACCAACCCCTGAAGTACTAGATGCCGCCTCAAATATTGGCGCTGGATTAGCAACCGGCTCCTCTTCTGCAGTATATTGTGGCATAATATCACCGAAGTTTTGTGAATTTATGGAATTATTTTGTAGGTCGTCTGATTTTTCAGAAACATCAACCGTCTTATCGCCCACTGGACTTTCCTCATCGCTCATTTGCTCGACAGCTAAAATTTCTTTGCTAAATTCTGGCTTCAAATATTCCTCTGTAGAATCAGCGTCTTGAGACTGGTCAACTTCTGGCTCAACTAAGTCATTGTCCAAACTATTCGGCGTGTTTTGCGTGGTAGACAAATCAGTTTCAACTGCCCCGCCTAGTGGCCGTTTTTCAACATTAGGATTAGGCAAGAATGGAGTGTCCATGCTAGCGTTAGCAAAGATTCCGTCTGATTTTTTTGAACTATCAGCCAAAGATTCCGCTATCTTATCCGTCAAACTTTTCTCTACCAGTTCATTTGGCGCATCCAAATTATTTAATAAATCCTCTTGCGAATCAGTTTTTTCAGCGACAATTTCCTCTTTTATACTATCCGCTGGCTGAATAAATACTCCAGTTCTAGAAGGTGCTGAAGCCACTGAACCACGTCTCATATCTGACGATGGGTGTACCACATCCATAAATCTACCCGAAGGCTTCCTGGATATAGTTGGCGAAGTTTGAACTTGAGCAGAGTTTTGCGTAGGCTGATCTGTTAAGTCAGCTTGTGCTGTATCTGACTCTGGATCATTGGAAGTAGAAGGTGCGGGATTATTATTGTTGGTAGCCTTATTCATCAATGAATTAACCGCCTTATCTAGTTCATCAAAATCAATATCCGTCATAATCCCTCCCTAAATTTTATGCGCCTTTTCTACTATTTGTGTGAATTTATGAGCATCAATACTAGCAGCGCCAACCAATAAACCATCAAGTCTAGCAATCCTAAGATAATCAGCAGCTGAATCAACGTCTATACTACCACCATACAAAACTTTCACTTGCTCAGCGGCTTTTTTACCATACAGTTGAGTGATCTGCTGGCGAATTATTTGCACCACTTGCCTAACATCATCTAATCGAGCCTTTTCACCCGTACCAATCGCCCAAACTGGCTCATAAGCGATAATTACATTTTCCATTTCCTCGGCTGTAATGTTAGCTAATCCACTAACCAACTGATCAACCAAGACATCCTTTGTCTCGCCAAGCGTCTTCTCATTAATAGTTTCTCCAATACATAACACCGGTTTTATACGATTGCGAATCGCTGCCTGAACTTTCAGTCGTATATCTTTTTCACTTTCAATAAAAATATGTCGACGTTCTGAATGGCCAATCAATACATAATCGGCAATACCACGCAGGTGCGCTACTGGTACTTCCCCGGTATAAGCCCCCTGATCACGCCAATAACAATTTTGTGCCGCTAATTTAGCAATCCGCCGGTTCACCTGCAAACTTAAACTTTGTAATGTCAGCATAGTTGGAGCAACCACCACCTCAACATCACGGTGTGCTACCAACATATTCATTAATTTATGCAAATACAAACTGGCTTCATGCATATTGAAGTTCATTTTCCAGTTACCAATAATTAGCTTCTTACTCATATCGCTTATGTTTAGTTTAACACCTCATGCCGTATGCGTCTAGTAAACTTTCAATTCCTGGCAATTTTTTTCCTGACATTAGTTCCATACTGGCGCCACCCCCAGTCGATACATGAGTAAAGTTAGCACCATCATGGCCGTCCCATTTGAGAGCGAAATCCGCTGTATCACCACCCCCAACGATTGAGATAGCTGCTGTATTTTGAGCAATTGCCATAGCAATTCTAGCTGAACCAATAGCAAATTTTTCATCCTCGTAATAACCCATTGGCCCGTTCCAAATCACTGTTCTAGCTTTTTTTATGACTGCCGAGAAATTCTGAATAGTTTGACTACCAATATCCAAAATCCTCATATCGCTAGAAATTTTATCAATATTAGCCTCAACCCTGTCTCTATTACTACCAGAACTGACCGCCACATCAATCGGTAATCGCAAAAAATTATCAACTTGATCTTGCCCAACTTTCTTTATGGCAGTAGCATAAACTTCATTAATTATCTTATCTTGACCAGATTCAGTCAGACTAATTCCAGTCTCAATGCCTCGACTTTTCAAAAAAGTATTCGCCATAGCGCCACCGATTAAAATCGTATCCGAGATATCAATCAATCTTTGAATCAAAGTTATCTTATCGCTAACCTTAGCACCACCAACGATCGCTACCACCGGACGCTTCGCCCGAACCATGACCTCTGTAATAGTCGTATATTCTTTCTCAATTAGCAGACCAGCCACAGATGGGATATAAAGAGTAATAGCGTGTGTACTAGCATGAGATCGATGCACCACCCCAAAGCCATCTTGAACAAAATAATCGGCTCGCACTGCCCGCTGAATAGCTTTAGCAAATTGCGAATCATCCGATTCCTCTTCATTATAAAATCGCAAGTTCTCTAATAAAACCACTTCACCCAATGACGAATTCTTAACAACTCGACGCACCTTTTCTCCTACACAGTCGTCAACAAATCGTACTTTTTGATCAAGTAATTGACTGAGTTTTTTTGCCACCACACGCAAACTTAATGACGAATCCCTGCCTGAAGGTCGCCCAAGATGTGATATGATAACAATCTTACAATTTTGTTGTAATAAATACTTCAATGTAGGCAATGATGCACGAATTCGCAAATCATCAGAAATAGTACCGTCTTTTTTTAGTGGAACGTTATAATCTGTCCGCACTAAAACCGTACGATCTCGAAGATTGACATTTTTAATCGTTTGTTTACAAAAACCGCCCACCCAATTTTCCTTATGACAATGATTTTATACGAATATTGTCCGTTCGGCCTGAATCAGGATTATGTCCACTCACCAACACTACCGTTACTGGATCTTCACCGAAATAGCCTTCATTCTTCAATTGTTTTGCCAGATTTTCTGCCGCATCTGGCTGATTTGGATAAATATATGGACGAGAACCATAGCTTAAGGCTAATTTTTGCGCAGTTTTTTCATTATCGGTCACTGATATAATTGGCATATTCGGCCGGTAAGCGCCAACATTAACTGCTGTCGCACCAGTACTAGTTTCTGCAATAATTGCCCGCGCTTTAATCCTACGCGCCAATTGTGCTGCTGTATAACTTAAGATTGCATCGTTTTTCTGACGCATTTCAGCTTTATCTACCAGCATTACTTCACTATGATCTTGTGTGTATAAAATTATTCTACGCATTGCACTGACAGTTTCAACTGGATACTTACCATTAGCGGTCTCATCTGATAGCATCACCACATCTGCACCCTGAATCACCGCATTTGCCACGTCACTAACTTCAGCTCGTGAAGGCTCAGGACTATCAACCATACTACCCATCATCTGCGTAGCTACAATCACCAATTTACCATACTTTCGGCATAGCGTAATAATCCTTCGCTGCATAACCGGCACAACTTCAGCGCCCGCTTCAACCGCCAAATCACCCCGTGCCACCATCACACCGTCAGATTCTTTAATAATTTCCTCTAAGTTTTCTGGCGCAATTGCTGATTTTGTCTCAATTTTTGCGATAATATCAGCTCCTGACCCAAGCTCAATCAATCGTTGTCGGAGGTCAATAATATCATCTGCTGTCTGCACGAAGCTGAGTGCCACATAGTCAAAATCTTGGTTAGCACCCCACTCAATATCAGCCAAATCTTTATCTGTTAAGATATCACCACCAAAGTCGGTATCTGGCAAATTCAACCCCTTGCGACTCATTAAGAAACCATCATTTTGCACTTCAACCTTGATAGCGGTTGGGCTAACAATTTCTCTTACAATCGTCTTAATCTTGCCATCAAACATATAAAGCGGCTCGTCGACTTTCATCTTTTCTGCCAAATTATACTGCACTGGCAAATTAAGACTACCATCATGCTCAGCAATCTCCGAATCAAGTACCAACATATCGCCAGTTTTGACAGTTAGCATATTGTCCTTAATAATACCAAGGCGAATTTTCGGACCCTGCAAGTCCTGTAAAATCGCCACCGGCTTACCAAGGCGACGACTAGCTTCTCGCACCCAGCCGATCTGCTCCAAACGACTGTCATTATCGCCATGACTGAAGTTCATACGGATGCCATTAACGCCAGCATTCAATAATTGGAGAACTTTCTCTTGACTGAAAGTTGCTGGCCCAATAGTTGCTAATATTTTTGTTCGTTTAAATACTGTATTACTCATTTTTATAATTATATCACTATATCTACAGAAAATCATCTAGCAGATACCACTAGAGTCTACAAAAAACAGCTCGCTAACAAATGTAAACGAGCTGTTTCAAATCCGAACGGAATATAAATCCCTTTATGGTGACCCCACCGGGAATCGAACCCGGGTTGCCAGGATGAGAACCTGGTGTCCTAACCGCTAGACGATAGGGCCGTTACAACTCTTGAATTATAGCAAAAAAACCCAATTCTGTCTACAGGAGGCTCAAACATAAATACCGTTTTGATGATTGGCGCAGTAATTATTGCTTAGGATTATCAGCTCACATTGGTAATTGGCAAGCGAAAACCAAACATGCTACCCTTACCTTCTTCTGACAGAAAAATCATTTCACCACCATGTGACAAAACCGCTTTGCGTGCCAAAAATAACCCCACGCCCGTACCATCAGGACGCTTCTTCCTAGCATTAGTGCCACGGAAAAACTTACTGAATAAATCTTTCTGCTCTGATTTTGGCACACCAATACCGGTATCTTTAACTGTAAACTCAACAAACTCACCATTCTTAACAGCGCCAACCATTACTTTTGAATTAGGCTTTGAATAATAAATGGCATTATCAATCATATTCATCACGACTTGACGAATTTTTTCAACATCCATCATGGTTTTAGGCAGTTTTTTGTCTATTTTCTTTACTAATTTAATATTGCGCTGATCTGCCACAACGTTCAATAATGCCACTTCATCATCAATTATTTGTGATAAGTCAGTTAATTGCTTATCTACCGTGAATTTACCTGTCTGCAATCTGG
>CAUUZR010000024.1:0-8399 GCA_963549685.1 uncultured Candidatus Saccharibacteria bacterium
ACTAACCCGTAAAGCCATAGTAAACCGCAGGAATGCTATTGGGCTGGCGAACAGTAGTATAGCTTACGCCGGCTAATAGGTATGACGTTTCCGTTGAGCGTTTTGTTTGCCAACAGTAGAGCAGGATGAACAGCTTGCCGGGGACTTAGCTTCATGCCGTATAACCAACTAGCCTGGTAGCTGTTAGCTGGTAGCTGTTAGCTGGTAGCTGGTAGGCCGGTATTTCTTGCGGCACAGTTTACACCACAGATATTTGTTGCAATAGTTTTCATGAAGACCCTTATGGCAGCGAGGACAAGATACCTCATCGCCAAAGACTAGTTTGTTAAGGATCTGCCAGTATTTCTTGCTACTGGCAAACTTTGGTATGGTAGACATTAGGAACATCTCCTTTCACTTAGTTGCTATTCACTCCTAAGTTTACGGGAGGTTCTGGTTTAGTTTAATGAACCTCTTTATTTACACAAAAATCGACTAATCCTCAGATTAGCCGACTTGATTAATCACCGTATAGTGTGGCGGAGAGGGCGAGATTCGAACTCGCGGTGAGTTGCCCCACGCTGGTTTTCAAGACCAGTACCATAAACCACTCGGTCACCTCTCCAGAATTGGCGGAGGAGGGGAGATTCGAACTCCCGCTCCAGGTCTCCCCGGACTAACGATTTAGCAAACCGTCCCCTTCAGCCACTTGGGTACTCCTCCAGCGCTATTTATTGTAGCATATTAACACCGGATTTTCTATAATCCAACAAACATTGTCATCTGTCATTAAAAAGGTTATAATCATAGGCATGAAGAAATTATTTTTAAGTATACTAACCAGCATCTTTATTATCGGTTTTAGTGTAACTACACCGTTATTAGCGTCAACCGCTATGGCTATCGGCGAGGGTGGCGCACCATCTGGTATCAACGCTGCTCGTGGCGACAACGTCCCATCAAATCTTGCCAACGGCGACCAAAGTATCGTGCGACGGGTGATTAACTTAATGCTATATGGTGTAGGCGCTCTCAGCGTTATTATGCTGATTTTCGGTGGTTTTCGTTATATTGTATCTGGTGGTAAAAAAGAATCTGTTACTAACGCCAAAAACACCATTTTATACGCCATCATCGGCCTACTAATATCACTCTTCGCTTATGCAATTATCAATTTCGTCGTATCTACAGCCATTGGTGGTGGCTCCACGACCGATATTTAGTCACTTTTTAGCGTTTATGCTAAAATATATAGTATGAATCCAGCGGATAACCAGCCAGAGCAAACTCCAGAAATCGATCAAATTGACTTGAAAGAGCCAATAGCTTGGGATGCTCCAGAGCGTCTCAAAATGCAACGTGGACGGGGCTGGTATATCCTGTTTGCTGTGGTGATTATTAGTCTAATGGCGCTAGCGATACTAGTTTTCAGAAGCTGGACTTTTGCTATTTTACTACCAATTATGACGGTCGCCCTATTAACTTTAACTAGCAAACCGCCTCAGACGATTAATTACGCCATTAGTCCTAAAGGTATCTACGTGGCGGACAAGCTGTATGATTTTAGTGAGTTTCGGGCTTTTGGCTTACTGACCGAAGCTGGGCAACATTCGGCAGTTTTATTACCAGTCAAACGATTTTCACCAGAGCTGACCATCTATTTTTCAGAAGAGGAGGGTGAAAAAATCGTTGACATGCTTGGCGCACGTTTACCAATACAAGAAATTAAACCAGATGCTTTAGAAAAATTGATCAAACTAATCAAGCTGTAGCTTGCTTAGAGCTAGCGGATATGATAGAATACAGAAGTTCACTGCCAATCAGGCAGGGAAGGCTCTTTTTATTTTTGTTATAGCCAAGCGGTTTTGCCGTAAGGCTGTATGCACCCGTAGCTCAGCTGGATAGAGCGCTGGCTTGCGGAGCCAGAGGTCGTAAGTTCGAATCTTGCCGGGTGTACCAAATTTAATTTGGAGAGATGCAGGAGTGGTTGAACTGGCCGCTCTCGAAAAGCGGTATAGGGTTTCCCTATCGAGGGTTCGAATCCCTCTCTCTCCGCCAGAAAGAAGCTAGAATTTTTTCAAGCAACAAATCTAGTTTATTCAGATAACTCAGCAGGTGATGCTGAGTCTTTTTATGGCTCAGGAAGTGGTATCAAGAACGGTTCTCTTTCATTAAGATACGCCTGTTTTCTGTCGCCCCAATCGCTTGCCTTCCGTAAATCTTCAATGATACGTCGCAGTGCAACACGGGCAAGATCAGGGACAGGTACTCCAATAATATTTGCTGCGTAAATAATCTCTTTCGCCACTTCTTCTGGCATAGGAATACTAAATCGTAAAAAGCCTCATTACACCTAGAGCGCTTCTCTAATACAGCTCCGCTAGAACGTTTAGGATTAGACTTGTCGTGATCCTCTCTACCTAGAATATCATCAATTGTCGGTGGTTCTTCATGATGTATAGGCTGATGTTCAATATTTGTCATATATTATCCTTTCATTTCATAATTCCGTTAGCGATTATGTATTAACAATAACAAAAGTGAAATAGAAAACGGTTGAAATTTTATGACACTTTTTTTGATATGGTATACTGGTGTACATGGATTTTTCACTAATTGGCTTATCAGTTCGTGACAAAAGAATTTATGAAGCACTGGTTCGTCACCCCGAATCATCAATTCGTAAGGTTGCTGAAGTAACCAATATTAACCGTGGCAGCGTGATGGAGTCGCTCAAGTCCTTACAGTCAGCGGGTTTGGTGACGACCACACCGTACGGCAGGCGATTAGCGTATCGTGCGAAAGACCCAGAAGTAATACGAGAAATTATTAATGAAAAACAGCAAGAATTACGTAACATCAATCGACAACTTGACGGTTATATCACTTCTTTTAATAATCAATCCCAGGACACAACGCTACCTCACTTTGTCTCATCATATCGAGGGGACGAAGGTCTGGCGATGATTTTACGTGATATACTCAAAACCTGTCGCCTTCAAGGCGTAACAGAATATCGGGCGATTTCTTCACCGAAAGTCAGTCGCTATTTGTATAATAATTTCCCCCACTTTAGTCGCCAACGCGCTACACAACGACTAGCCGTAAAAGTACTGCGCCAAGGACAGCGGGTGAGCGATCCAGCTGATTTTGCCGAAAGTCGCTTTTTAGGCAGCTCGCCTCACGACACTGGTTGCTATACATTGATTTACGGCACCAAAGTAGCAGTGATTACCATTAATCAATATAATGAAACTAGTGGTGTGATCATAGACAATCCTTACTTTGCCGATATTCAGCGACAACTCTTTGACCTGATGTGGGGAGCGCTGGAAGCTAGTACATAGTTAAGTAGCTATCGTTGGTAAGGTATAAGGGTTGGATGAGGCTATCAGCTCTTCTAGTCAACTAGCCCAACCACTATCGTAAACACCCCGAGAATAATATGACTAATCGTCACCCCCACAAGACTAGGTTCTCGTTTATAGGCGCTATACCAAAAGTAACCAACAATAGTCATAATAACCACTGTTATAGCATCTTGATAAATTATATGGACAAAACCAAACAACAGTGACGCAACAATTATCTCAATATATTCCCTCATTTTAAAAGAGTTAAAAAGACTAGACAACACACCTCGAAAGAGTAGCTCTTGTATCGGACAGGAGATAAAAATATAAAATATAAAAAATCCTAAATCCTCTGTAGGTTTGAATCGTACTCCGCCAAGCATCAACCATAATATTGAAGCAACAAGAAAAACAAGTGTGAATGGTGCCACTGCAATTAGTGACGGCCTAGCTCTTCTCAGAGTAATCCCCAAATCTAAATTAGTATAGCCTAGCAGACGAGAGATTAAATAAGCAACTATAGCGCCAGCAATTAGCGTAACAAATTTCATATTCCAAGGAATCAAGCCTATTAAAATACCAAGAGGCAGACAAATATAAATCAACACGATGACGCTAATAATCACTCCACGTCTTATTAAGCTATCCTGATGGCAATATGACTGCTGACTATTCACAGTATGAAGATATCATGTGAAATATACTCTGTCTATGATTAATCTAGTCTCACCAGCGGGATTGATGATGTTACGTTAATCAAGTAAACTTATTTAATAGACTTTCAAGGTGTCCCGCCAACCAATATTATGAAAATTACTATTCTAACCATTGGGAAAAAGCATGAAGCCTGGATAAAACCAGGTGTTTTTCGTTTTTTAGAGCGTCTGAGAGCGCCGTTTGCCGCTGAGATATTATCCCACATTCAAATTATGAAGGTGATAGAGCACGCCACAGCGAGTCAGAGCGGATTTTATCAAGAGTCAAACCTGATGATTTTCTGATTCTGCTTGACGAACGGGGCAAGAACATTAATTCTATGGAACTTTCCAATCTAATCATGACTAATAGCCACCAACATATCACCATCGTGATTGGTGGCGCTTATGGTGTGAATGAACAATTGCGTCAGCGAGCCGATTTTATCTGGTCGTTATCAAACCTGGTTTTTCCTCATCAATTGGTGCGACTTATTTTGGCAGAACAGCTGTATCGCGCACAGGAAATAGCCAAAGGCAGTAATTACCATCACGAATGACGGTAATATTTATCATGACGAGCAATAATCGCTACGTCAATTTGCTTGGCGCCAGCTTGATGTAAAACCTTAGTAGCAGCCTTAATCGTTGAGCCAGTGGTCAGAATATCATCCATCACAATGTAAGTAATTTCTGGGTCAACTTTACCGTGCAGTTCAAAGAAGTTTTGGGCATTTTTACGACGCTCTTTGAGGGTTTTAGCAAAATGTTGAACAGTATTGGTTCGTCTCCGGAGCAGGCAAGCGTAATCTATCTGCCGACGTTTGGCTAACTTTTTAGCTACCAAAAGCATATGATCATAGCCACGTTGGCGAATATTCTTGGGAGTGGTGGGGATTGGTATTAAAACCGCCTTATCAGGCAGCTTAGGTAAAGAAGCGTCCAATATCTCAGCCAATTCCGTGGCTGCTGCTTGCATCCGCTGAAATTTATAGCCATCAATCAGTTTAGCAATTGCACCCTTACGATAAGTTGCACACCACAGATGATCATAAAAAACTTGGTGTTTAGGGCAAATATTATTGTTTTTTACTTTTTGATGACACAGCACACAATTATTAAATTGGGCGTCAATTATGTGTTTTTTACAACAATCACATAACGGCCTATCTATTTTCCCACAATTACAACAGTAGTGGGGAGCAATTATTGATAATAGCGCATCAAACATTGTAATTTTTACGTTTTTTGCCTTTCACTGTTGATTATACCGCACATACTAGTTATACTAATAGAGACTATTGTCAATACGACTATAAAAGTGGAGGAAAAAATGGCTCGTAAGAATGACGATTTATTAATAGAAGATGATTTGACAGCAGCGTTTATGTTGGATGACGATCAGGCTTCAACCAATACACCAACCAATACACCAGCGCCAGCAACTGACGACAATTGGGAAGAGGAAGCTGACGATTTGATGGGTCAGCTGGCAGTTGATGTGGCTGAAACCGAGAGTGAACTAATCATTAAGGCGCGTACAGCTGGCGTTGACCGCAACGATCTTGATGTTAGCATCTCTGATGGTATCTTAACCATCTCCGGTACGCTATCAAGCGGGGAAGAGAGTGACGTTCGTAACTGGCACATTCAAGAGTGTTATTGGGGCGAATTTAGCCGTACTTTGGCATTGCCAGTCGCTGTCAATGAAGAAACTGTTAAGGCGGAACTAAAAGACGGTGTCTTGACTATCACTTTTGAAAAGATCAAGCAAGAGAAAGCTAAGAAAATTACAGTTTTGTAATTAAACGCTTCATCTAATAAAAATCCTCCGAATTATCGGAGGATTTTTATTAAGTAAGATAATCTACAGTTTAGTTTTTCACCTGTGTTATCACCAAGTTGACTATGGCGTAAGCTAGAATTGCCACAACAAGACCAATCACGGCATACATAATAGTATTTTTAGCTGCTGTGACCTTATTTGAATCACCAGCAGAAGTGGTGTAACGAATACCACCCCAGATTAGATAAGCAACTGACAAAATACCGATAACATATAGCATGAAATTAATAAAATTCTTAACTATACCTGAAGGATCATCAGCTGATTTCGCTAAACCATCAACACCTTCTACTTGAGTTTGAGCATCTGATAAGCCCAAAGCACTAACTGGTGTTACCGGTACTACCGCTAGTACCAAAACTGGCAAAGCTAGTCCTACCATCAAAAGTTGTTTAATTTTTTGCATTATTCTATTCTCCTTTAGAATTATTGACGTTTATTATTTTACTGTTTTATGACTAAAAATACAAGCGGGTATCTCTGTTTACACCTGCTTGATGACAAAATTGACGATGGCTGCCGCCAAAATAGCTAGTATTAAGCCAACTACTGAGTAAATCAAGGTATTTTTGGCTTTGGTGACTTTATTAGCATCACCACTAGACATAATATAAGATATACCACTCCAGATGATCATAATAACTGACAAGATGCCAACCACCCATAATAAAACACTTACAATGGTCTGCACGACACCACCACTGCCATCAATTGTTTTGCCTTGCATTTCCGTGGTTGTGGCTGCGTCAATACCACTACTGATTTGAGCGTGGGTGACTGGGGCAAATAATGGTGTTGCTGCCACCATCCCCACTAGACCAAACATGATCAATAACTTCTTCATACATTTTCCTTTCATTTTATTGAACTTTATTAAACACAAAGTTGATAATGGCTGAGGCGAATAAGGCAACCACCAAACCAACGACCGCATATATCACCATATTACGAGCTTTTGTTACCTTACTAGCATCACCAGATGATAAAGCAAACATAATACCACCAATCACAATCATAATAATAGATATAACACCAACCGTCATTAACAGAACATTCACCACACTTTTCATCACAGATTTAACCTTGGTTTCTCCCTCACTTCTATTCTGGCAATAAGTTGAATTAGCTCCATTACCAGCACAGATATCAACCGCATTCACTGTTTGAGGAACTGTCAATAACCCGATTATAAAAAATGTCGGAACAATAATTGCTCGTAAAATCTGTTGCATTTTACACCCTTCCTATAATAAATTTAGTAATTGCAAACGCTATGGAAATAATCACCAAAGCTGTGACCGCATAAATAATGGTATTTTTGGCTTTGGCGGTTTTCTGTGGATCACCAGCCGACAGGGAATAATTTATTCCAGCCACCACCACAACAATCACCGCCGTAATACCAGCTATCAGCCCCACAAGATCCACAATATTATCAAGACTGGATTGGGTAACTGGCTGATTAGGAATACCCAACTCCTTAATGTTTTTGTCTATATTCTGTGGATCATTACCTGTCAAGAGTCCAGCCATTATTTGTAAAATTCTCATATTATATTCCTATCCTGGATGACACCAAGTTAACAATTGCTATTGAAGCTAAGGCTATCACCAACCCAATCATCGCATTAATAATTGTTTTAATGGCTTTTGAGGTTCTATCGGGGGAACCAGAAGCTGTTAACATCAAGAAACCGCCATACATAATAAATCCAGTGGTGATATAAGCCACAATTTGAAACAGATCATCCACAATGTTTAGAACAATTTTCCAGATAAAACCCGCCATAGATTTAGCACTACCCTGAGGTGTATCAATAGAGCAGTCACTAGTATTCATTAAGCCGTCATACCATGGTTTTAGAGTTAAAATTTTACCATCTGGACAGTTTGCTAAGGCGGTGTTTGGCAAAACCATTGACAATCCAATCGATCCATTAATCATTAGAACTGTTGCAATAATTATTTTTTTAATCATCAGAAGACTCCTCCTGGAATCAAGAAGTTCGTAATAGCCACCATAAAGGCGAATAACAATAACCCAATCACCGTGTTTGTCCAAATCGTCTTGGCTTGTTTTATTTTATCTGGGCTGTCAGCTGAAGAAGTGTAGAGAATTGCGCCAAAAATCGTTGCGCCGACCGCCGACACACCAACCCCAGCAGTCATAATCTGAATAATTATTTTTAATAAGTCGAAAATTGCATCTTTACCTTGTCCGCTACAGTTAATAACCGATGTAGTAGCGCCACCACAATCAGCCAATGCGCTCTGCGGTAAAACCACAAAGCTGGCGGTTAAGATAATTAGTAGACTGGTTAATAAAATATTTCTTTTTTTCATCAAATTATTCTCTTTATGTCTAAATTGTAAAATACCATTAGTAAAATTGCAAACTTTTACTTGAAAAGCAACTGAATATTTGGTAAAATGTGATAGTTAATAGATGCGCTCGTAGTGAAGTTGGCCTATCACGCCTCCCTGTCACGGAGGAGATCGCCGGTTCGAATCCGGTCGAGCGCGCCA
>CAUUZR010000025.1:0-8288 GCA_963549685.1 uncultured Candidatus Saccharibacteria bacterium
ACTCACGATTGGAAGATATAATCTCTGTACCAAAGCCATGGAAAGTATGAATATTAATTTTATAGGCTGCCTCACCAATAATTTGTTGCAAGCGTCGTCGCATATTAGTCGCACCGCTCTCAGTGAAAGTCAAACATAAAATGTTTTGCGGCAAGGTGTCAGTCTGACGTAAAATCTGAGCGGTCCGCATACTAAGCAGTTCCGTCTTGCCAGTACCCGGCCCAGCAATAACCAATAAAGCACCATAAATATAATCAACCGCCTGTTTTTGACTACTATTCAGTTTTTTATAACGTGTTTCAAAGTCCATAAGTACATTATAGCGTAAAAACCTCATAACCCAACAGAGTAAAATCAGTGATTGATTAGAGAAAATTACTCAAAAGTGGTAAAATATTCTCATGAAACAATCGGTTTTTAATGAGCTAGCTTTGGAGAGACTAATGTCCGAACAATTTGGCTTTGCTGGCGATATTCAATCGGTCATTCTAGCCAACGCTGATGTTAGTCGCACTGCCCGAGCCACCGTTTTTCTGACTAAAAAGAAACAATTGATGGTTTACATTTCTGCAACTTCTCCACTAATTCTGTCAGACGTCAAGAAAATTATCTCACGCATGGGCCTAAAAGCGGAATTATTTTTTCCACCAAAGGGTCAACCGCATTATTTTCACGATATTGCCTTGAAGAAGTTCTTAAGTGTTTTTCCGGGAAGAATGCGCGCCACAGATGAAGATTTACTATTTTATAAAACCTTAGCACCGTATAATCCAGCTTTAGTGTTAATATCTGAAGTGAAGAACGGCGAAATTTACCAATTTGATCCAGATTCACGTAGCCAATGGCGAGTGGGGGCAAAATTCGCATATCGGAGAATCAAAACCAGCTAATGCGTGATTATTTTAGCATTATTCGCCGTAATCTATTTTCACCAATTGTTATTGCAATTTTTGTGTTAGCTGGTGCGTTAATCTACGTTCATGAATACCGTGACGCTTGGTTTATCTCAGTAGTGATTATTATCAATACCCTAATCGGCATTGTTCAGGAAATCCGTGCCAAGCACGTTCTGAGAAAGTTAGAATTAATGAGCCAACCGCTAGCGCACGTCGTACGAAATAACCAGATTATTGAAACCCCTTATAACAAACTACAAGTCGGTGATGAAATTATTTTGCAATCCGGTGATGAAATACCAGCTGATGGTAAGGTACTATCTTCTCACGGACTAGAAGTTAACGAAAGTATGCTAACTGGCGAATCAGCCGCCATTGACAAAGCCGAAGGTGATAAAGTATTTGCCGCCACCACCGTACTGGCTGGTAATGCTCATGTCGAGGTCTTAGCCGTCGGCAACGATACCAAAGCTGGCGCTATCAGCAGTATATTAAAGCGCTATAAACCAGAGCTAACACCTCTACAAAAAGCCATCCAACATGCCATCACATCTTTAACATATGGCGCAATTGTCTTGGCGGGAATAATTGCTCTACGATATTATTTTGAGGATATAAATGCTGTCATCATCTTAAAATCAATTATCACAGGTGCTTTGACTGTTGTGCCGGAAGGTTTATTATTAGCCAGCTCACTCTTATTGGCTTTTGGTTCATTAAAATTAGCTCAGGCCAAAGTTCTGCCACAAAAACTATCAGCAATTGAAGCGATGGCGTTGCTTAATACATTATGTGTCGATAAAACTGGCACCTTAACTAGTGATGAGATAACTTTAGAAAAAATAATTCCGTTTAGTAAACAGTCAAATATTGAATCACTAGTAGCTTTAGTTGCTCACGAAACTAGCGGTGGCAACGCAACTGGCACGGCCATCACCGCCAAACTACAATTACCAACCAATTACCAGACTCAAGAAGTGCTAGCTTTTTCCTCAGCTCGCAAACTTTCTGGTTTAAGGGTAAAAATTGACGACCAAACTCACACCTTGATGATGGGCGCACCAGAATTTGTGGCAAAATTTGCACCATTAACAACGTCACAAAAGCGACAAATTAATCAATTGACTAATGACGGCTTACGAGTTCTCCTGCTAGCTGAGTTTGATAATCATAAAACCGCCCTCAAGCACTTACCTGAGCAATCAGGCAAACCCCTGGCTGTTATTATATTAAACAATTCTTTGCGTGACGGCGTGATTGACACTGTAGAATTTTTACAAAAACAAGGTGTTGATATTCGAGTTATTTCCGGTGATAATCCACGCACCGTGCAATATATCGCTGAGGCAGCTGGTATAAAAAATCCCACCATCAGTATTACCGGTGACGAACTAGCCAACCTAAGCGACTCAGATTTCGCTCAAGTTGCTGACAGAACAACCATTTTTGCTCGTGTTCAGCCTGAGCAAAAAGAGAGACTAATCGATCATTTTGAAAAACGCCACAAATTCACCGGCATGGTCGGCGATGGCGTCAATGACGCACTAGCTCTTAAAAAAGCCGACTTAGGTGTCGCTATGCACGCTGGCGCACCGGCTAGCCGCCGAGTATCTGATATTATTCTACTCAATAATTCTTTCAATTCCTTACCCCTAGGCATGAAGCTTGGCAACAAAATTATGCTAGCGATTGAAACTATCGCCATTCTATTTTTTCACAAAATTATTTACGGCGTCGTGCTACTATTCTTAGTCCTAATCCTAGGCATGCCACATCCATTTGCTCCACGACATATTACTTTTATGAATATTTTCTTAGTGACTATGCCGACCATCATGTGGACTTTATTTCCGCCAGAATCACGCCACCGAATAAATCCCAAAAGGTTCTGGCGTGATACGCTATTTTCCATAATACCGATCGCCACCATAACAGGTATCGCTGTCACTTTAACCTACTGGTTGTTAGCACGATTTTACCCGCAAAACCAAGCTAAAATCTCCACTATGACGGTGATCGTGGCTACAATTTTTGGCATTCATTTGGTGTTTTTGGTCAGTAAACTACTAAAAATCAAAGTTACCAAACTAGCTCATCAAGCTCGTCTACTTTACGCCATATCAATAGCTGTCGTGGCTTTATTAATCTTTATTATCACACCTTTAAGGCAGTTCTTTGATTTTACCATGCCTGATATATCAATGATGCTAATAGCGGGAATCACCACGATTTTAGGTATCGTCGCACAAAGACTAATAGCTAAAGTAACAAATCGTCACGATTGATCACTCTCAATGTCACTATCTTCGATGGCAAATTGAGCCATGAGAGCTTTGAGAGCTTTAACTGCTTCAACTGCTTCAGACTTTAACTTTGCTTTATTTGGTTGCTCAGTTGAGAGATCTGATAGCCCCCACATTCACCTTTTATTGTTTTTTCTGCTGGATTATGAATATACATACTTCTATTATATCACAGATAGCGCATTATGTCAATAATTTAATCCTACTTTCTAATCATCTCATCTAGTGCCGTCACAATTTTTTCATGATAAGCTTTCGTCACTTCATGCGATGCCAAGACTTTATCAGCTGTAATATGATGACACTGACGAGCTAATCGCTGAATATTCGCCGGCACCACCAGAGGATCGAGCGCTCCATAGATAATTTTAATCGGCTGTTTGATCTTCTTAATATCAGTCAATGAGGTCTGCGGAATAACGCCATTGATAATAGAATCAAGATACGCTGGGAGAATCTGATCATCAACCGTAAATTCCGTTGACGCTAATTTAGTACCAGAGATTGAATCAGCTAACTTAGTATAACGAGTTGGATGCTTTTTGGCGTCTTGAACTAGCTTTTTATAAGTAGCGGTCAACACCTTCTCTGGCGCTAACCGAGATGTAATCTCTTTTTTATTACGATAAAGCGGTGGCGCACACAGGATTAGCCCCTTAATAGAAAGTGGAAAATAACGAGCCAGTTCAATTGACACCAAAGAACCCATCGAGTGACCAATCAAAATAATTGGCCGACGGACTCGCAATTTTAACAAAGTAAGAAACACTGATTGCGCCTGAATGCGGACGTTATAGTTAATTTTTGGTTTGGGCGAATGACCAAAACCTAGTAAATCAATACTAATTACATTAACGGTTTTTGGCAGCACTTTAATAACATCTTGCCAAGAATCTCCAGTATTACCAATGCCGTGAATCAAAACAATCGTCGCAGTCGCACCCCTAACTCGGCGATTTGTCCGCACTTTAAGAAACCGTGGCAATTGAAACGACATGAATAAATTATAGCATAAAAATACTCCGCCATTTTTGACGGAGTATTGGTTGTTTCTCAAGAGTAGAATTAACGCTTTGAGAACTGTTCAC
Source organism: uncultured Candidatus Saccharibacteria bacterium (assembly GCA_963549685.1). Lineage (GTDB taxonomy): Bacteria > Patescibacteriota > Saccharimonadia > Saccharimonadales > Saccharimonadaceae > Nanosynbacter. The sequence goes on from CAUUZR010000025.1 coordinate 4,288, forward strand.
GCTTACGAGCACTACGCAAACCGTATTTCTTGCGCTCTTTCTCACGTGGATCTCGCTTCAAGAGATCAGCCTTTTTCAAAACTGGACGCAAATCAGCGTGAGCAACCGTAATGGCTTTAGCAATACCAAGTTTGATAGCATCAACTTGACCAGCCAAACCACCACCCTTAACCAAAATAGTTACGTCGTACTCTTTTTGCTTGGAAACAGCAGCCAGTGGATCTGTAACTTCTGCCAACAAGGTTTTGTTGCCATCGAGGTATTCATCAGCTGGCTTATTGTTGATCGTAATTACACCTTTACCGCCTGGCACTAATCGTACACTAGCTGAAGCGCTTTTACGTCGTCCTAGTCCATAGAAATATTCAGTTTTTGCCATAATTATTTAACCTCAACTTTCTCTGGGGCTTGGGCAGTGTGAGCATGATCTGAGCCAGCGAAAACTCGCAAGCGCTTCATACGCTCTGCCTGCAATTTATTCTTTGGCAACATTCCCTTAACAGCGTTTTCAATAATCCGCTCCGGGAACTTTTCACGCACTTCTGCCAGCGAAGCATCTTTGATACCGCCTGGGAAGCCGGTGTGATGATAATACTTTTTAGCAGTTTCTTTATCACCAGTCACCACAGCCTTAGAAGCATTAATCACCACCACATAGTCACCACCGTCGATATGCGGGGTGTAGGTTGGCTTGTATTTGCCAGTCAAGTGATCAGCGATTTTAGTCGCCAAACGCCCGAGTGGCAGTTCAGATGCGTCAAACAACACCCAACGGCGTGAGATTTCAGATGGTTTCTGAGAATAGGTCTTCATCTTATTTCTCCTCCTGTTTTGGCATTGGTTTAATGTCATCTACAAACTCAATGATCGCCATCTGAGCGCCATCACCGATTCGCAAACGTGTGCGTTCCACACGAACATGTCCGCTAGTACGACCACTCAATTGTGGGGCGATTTCATCAACTAGTTTATAAGCTGCAGCACGTGTGTTTAGCGCTGCAATTACCTGGCGACGATTATGAAGGTCACCCTTCTTGGCCTTGGTGATAATTTTTTCAATATGACGCTTTAGCTCTTTAGCCTTTGGCAGCGTTGTTTCAATCTTGCCATGCTCCACTAGACTCGTTGCCAAGCCTTTCATTAACGCACGACGCTGATCACGCTCTCGGCCGAACTTGCGCCCTTGATATCCGTGTCTATGCATATTAAAACTCCAACTCCGTCATCTTATCGCGCACTTCGTCAAACGCCTTTGAGCCAAAGCCTTTCAGCTCACGCAAATCTTGCTCGCTCAAAGTTATCAAATCGCGAATCGTGCGAATTTCATTGTTAATCAACGCATTTGTAGTGCGAGCGCTTAAATTCAGTTCTTCAATTGACATATCCAACTCTGTATCAGTGTCAGTAGATGGAGTGCCTAGCGCTGGCGCACCCACAACTGTGGTACTACCAGCCAAAGCTGTGTATTGATTAACTAAAATCGCAGCCGCTTCCTCAAATGCTTCTCGTGGCGTCATCGTGCCATCAGTTTCAATCGTCATTGATAGCTTGTCAAGATTGGTTTCATCACCAACACGAGTCGGGTCAACTTTATAGCGTACCCGTAGCACTGGTGTAAAGATAGCGTCTAGAGCGATCATATCTGAGTGTAATCGATTAACACTTGATTCCTCAATTGTCTGATAACCACGACCAGCCTCAGCTACCAAATCCATAACAACGGTCTTTTTAGGATCGTCAATTGTAGCTATTACGTGATCTGGATTGACCACTTCAACCTCAGCGTTAGCCTTAATGTCACCAGCCGTAATCACACCACCAGTTTTTTCCAACCGAAGCTCAACTGGTTCATCAGCGTGAACACGCAAGCGAACGCCCTTTAGATTAAGCATGATGTCAACAACATCTTCCTTAACACCTTCAACTGTGGTAAATTCATGAGTTGCGCCTTCAATCTTGAAAGCAACAATTGCTCCACCACGAACACTTGACAATAATACCCGACGTAAAGAATTACCTAGTGTATTGCCATAGCCAGCCTGTAGTGGCTCGATTAGAAAGGTGGCACTCGTTGACGAGATGTCATCTATACTAGCGAGTGCTGGATTGTAAATTGCTTTTGCCATTATATATTCCTACCCTTTCTTTTATCGTGAGTAAAACTCGACAATTAGTTGCTCATTGATATCAGCCTCAGCCTCTTCTCGCTTTGGTTGACCAGTGATTTCAATTTTCAGTTTCTTATTATCAGCTTTTAGCCAGCTTAACGGACCTTGAATTGAATTATTAATCACATTATCAATTTCAGTGAAATAGGTTGATTTAATACTCTTTGGACGAACAGTTATTACGTCACCAGCCTTAACACGAATTGATGGAATGTCAACACGACGACCGTTCAACTCAAAATGTCCATGACTGACTAGCTGACGAGCAGCTCGGCGTGATACTGCAAAGCCAGATCGATAAACAACGTTATCCAATCGGCGCTCCAACAATTTCAATAGGTTCTCACCAGCCAGACCTTCTTGAGCCCGGGTCGCCTCGTCCATTAGTCGAGCAAATTGTTTTTCAACCAAACCGTACAAACGGCGGACCTTTTGCTTTTCTCTTAGCTGTGTAGCGTATAGACTTGGCTTGCTCTGGCGACCGTGTGCATGTTGCCCAGGAATACCAGATTTACGAGCTAAAACTTTATGAGCTTTTGGATGAAGTGCATAACCTTCACGGCGACTCTGTTTGACAATTGGTGAATTATCTCGTGCCATAATTTACGCCCTCCTTGCCTTTCGTGGGCGAACACCACCATGAGGTACACCCGTTACGTCTTTGATACTTTCGACCGAAATGTCGAAACCGCCTAAAACACGGATCGCAGCGTCACGACCCAGACCAACACCCTTGACGAAAACGTCAACAGATTTTAGACCATAAGTTTTAGCAGTCTCAGCAGCTTTCTCAGCAGCCACTTGTGATGCATATGCCGTACCCTTCTTTGAGCCACGGAAACCGCAAGCACCAGCGCTTGAAGCTGCTATCACGTTACCTTTTTTATCCGAAAAAGTAACGATTGTGTTATTAAATGTTGCTTGAATATGCAGCTGACCAGATGGGACTGATCGGCGCTGCTTTTTCTTAGTAGATTTTGCTTCTGCCATTTTTATCCCCTTCCTTACGTCTTACTTGCTGCTTTTGGCTGTGTACCGCCAACTGCGATAGCGCGACCCTTACGAGTTCGTGCATTCGTACGAGTTCGCTGACCGTGGACTGGTAGTCCAGCTTTATGGCGAAGACCGCGATAGGCGTTCACGTCCTTTAAGCGCTTAATATTATTTGCCACCAAGCGCTGGAGATCACCTTCTACGGTGTATTCGCTATCAATAATTTCGCGAATTTTATTTTCTTCAGCCTCGGTGAGATCTTTTACCCGAGTGGTCGGCTCAATTTTAGCCGCCGCAAGGATGCTCGAAGCGTGCTTTTTGCCGATACCATAAATATAGGTAAGAGCGATTTGCACCTGCTTCTCTGATGGAATGACTACTCCAGCAATTCGAGCCATGCTTAACCCTGCCTTTGCTTATTCTTAGGTTTTTTCTTATTGATGACACGTAGGCGACCTTTACGGCGCACCAACTGGTCATCGGGACTGATTTTTTTGACACTTGCACGAACTTTCATAAGTGCTATTAAATCTCCCTCCCCGGAAAAACCGAGATTACGTTAATATTTGAGCTAGGCCATATGTGGCGGTCGCTCGTCTTTTAGGCGGAAGCTAATTCTTCCCTTAGTGAGATCGTAAGGGGTCATCTCAACTTCCACCTTATCGCCTGGCACCAGCCGAATATAGTTTTTGCGCATTCGACCAGAAATATGAGCGATGATACTATGACCATTCTCCAGTTCCACCTTAAATTGGGTATTAGGCAGTGCTTCCACTACCTTACCAATCATTTTGATGACTTCCTTTTGACTCGCCATAAGTTACAGTTGTCAATTATACA
>CAUUZR010000026.1:0-7942 GCA_963549685.1 uncultured Candidatus Saccharibacteria bacterium
CAAACACAAAACAAAAATTAAAAAGCCAAATTAAATATCCAGTTAGGTGATCTCGAGCATTATTCGGTTATAATAGAATAATGATGAGTATTAAAGAACATCCACCACAGTCGGCATCGCTACAAGTGAGCGAACCGATTCATGTTCCTGTACTTTTGGATATAACCTTGAAAAAACTGCAACCAGCTAGGGGAGAGGCGTACCTTGACCTAACGGCTGGTTATGGCGGTCATGCTAGGGAATTTATTCGGAGAACAGATAACTATTTAGGCGCAGTGTTGGTTGACCGTGATGAAAATGCGATTAACACACTGAGCGATTTGTCTAAAAAAGGCGCAACATTAATGCATACTGATTTTGTCAGTGCTGCGCAAGATTTGGTCAAGCAAGGGCGCACATTTGATGTGATTTTGGCTGATTTGGGGGTGTCGTCACCACAGCTTGACAGAGTAGAGAGAGGTTTTTCGTTTCGATTTGATGGTCCGTTAGATATGCGGATGGACAATCGGACGGAAACGACGGCAGCGGATATCGTCAATTCGTATTCGGTTGATAATTTGGTGCAACTAATCACTCTCTATGGCGAGGAAAAATTGGGGCGAGCGAGGCGCATTGCTAAAGCGATTGTAGCTAATAGACCGTTCCGTACGACTTCTGAGCTGGCAACTCTGATTGAGCAAACACTTGGTCGTGGTGGGCTGAAACAGCACCCAGCGACTCGTACCTTTCAGGCACTAAGGATTGAGGTCAACTCAGAACTCCAGTTGATTAAGGATCTATTGCCACTTTTGCCACGGTTATTAAAACCTGGTGGGCGAGTGGGAATTATCAGTTTTCACAGTTTGGAAGATCGGTTGGTTAAGCAATTTTTGATGGAGCAAGCAAATTCTGGCTTTGAAGCTGAACTGATTGTTCCAGAAAAAAAGCCAGTGTCTGGATCAGAAGATGTTCACAACCCGCGTAGTCGGAGTGCTAAATTCCGTTACGCTGTAAAAATATAAACAAAAAAGGAGGCAAAATGCCAATCCATATCAAAGTACAGTTCCAAGACAAAGCAGCTGCAGAAGCTATCGTTGTCCGTCGCGGTTAAGTCAAAGCTGACGCGTATTCCGGAACATACATCAGTATAAAAGTCCGCTCTGAAATTTAGCGGAGCGGGCTTTCCTTTTGCAAAAAATAATATAAAAACATAAACAACCAATCAGAATAATGACAAATTCCACCACATTTACTCCACGCCGTCCGACTGGACAGATGCGTCGCAATCAAAATGCAACCCGTTTTCGGTCGCAGGTCAAACTTGGTCCTGTCACTCATACAGTGCTGGTAGCGCTGATGATTACAGTACTCGGCTTGATTTATTTAACTCAGGCAACCAAAACCACCGCTTATAGCTATGAAGCGCAAGGGTTGGATTCCGAAATTAGTGAGTTGGCTGCCAAAAAATCAGAGTTGGAAGTGCAAAACGCTCGACTAACTTCGCTAGATAAGGTGAAAAATAGTAGCGTTGCATCAGCGATGACTACTGTAGAAACTGGTTACGCTCAATAGTAAAAAGTGTTATAATAAAGTAAGTAATATGTGGCGACTTACAAAATCAAGAACTGGTTGGCTTGCCATTGTCCTCCTCGGTGCGATGGCAGTTTTTGTATTACGCTTATTTCAATTGCAAATCATTCAACATGAGAAATATGTAAGTTTAGCGAAGAGTAGTCAGCAACGACAATTTGTTCTGCCGGCTGAACGAGGCATGATTTATATGATGGACGGGCAAACGCCAGTCGCTGTCGTGCTGAATCGAACTATTTATACAGTGATTGCTGATCCGCAAGTCGTGAAAGATGAGGAGCGGGCGCAGATTATTGCGGATTTGAGAGCTGTGGCTGGTGGCGAGGTGGTCAAGGATTTTGAATCTCGTTTATCTAATAAAAAATCTCGCTATGAAATTTTGGCTAAAAACATTTCCAAAGCCCAAGCTGAGAGGCTGAAAAAAAAGAATTTTGCAGGATTATTGTATCAGAAGGGCTCAATTCGTAGTTATCCAGAGAATGGCTTAGGTGCACACGTGTTAGGGTTTGTTAATGATGCAGGTGATGGTCAATACGGCATTGAGGGGGCGCTTAATGATAAATTAAAGGGCAAGAATGGCGTGTTGCGCTCAGTGACCGATGTGCGTAATGTACCATTGACAGTGGGTAAGGATAATGTCAAAGTTGAGCCAGTAGCGGGTGAAAATATAGTGTTGAGCGTTGATCGTAATATTCAGGGTTTTGTGGAAGAAGCCTTAAAAGATGGTGTCGATAAGGCTGGTGCGACAGAAGGTAGTGCGATTGTTATGAACCCCAAGAATGGGCAGGTGCTGGCGATGGCTAATTATCCAACTTACAATCCAGCAGAATATAGCAGGCAAGACAACGTGGCGGTATTTATGAATAATGTAACAATGTCGCCATTTGAGCCGGCCTCTGTTATTAAGACATTTAGCTTTGCTACGGCGATTGATAAGGGTGTTATATCTCCTTCGAGTACATATTATAATACCGATTGTATTCAAGTAGAGGATCGGAAAATGTGTAATGCAATACGTGGCTTGACAGGAACATTGACGGTGCAGCAAGCGTTTAGTAATTCATTAAATGTTGGGACAATTACAGCAATCCGTAAATTAGGTAATGGCTCGCAGATCAATTTAACGGCCCGCCGAACGATGTACGATTATTTCCACAATAAGTTCGGTTTTGGTGAAAAAACTGGCATAGAATTAAATGAGGCAACAGGCTATGTTTATGAGCCCGACAGCCAAGAGGGAAATGAAGTGCGGTATTCAGCGATGACGTATGGTCAGAGCTTAAATTTGACCATGGTTCAGGTGGCTGCTGGATTCTCTTCGGTGGTTAATGGTGGTCAATATTATCGACCGACAGTGATAGCAGGAAAAATTGATGCGATTGGTAATTTACAGAAGATAAATAACTCAGCGATTCGCCAAACTGTCAGCAATTCCACTTCTGAGCAAATGAAATCCATGCTGAGATATGGTCGGTCACATCACTTTACGTCAAAAAGTGATAAACCTGGTTATAATATTGGTGGCAAGACGGGAACAGCTGAAATAATAGTTAATGGTAAATACACCCAAAAAGAAACGGCTGCCACATACGTTGGTTATGGTGGCGCAGATACACCAGAGTATGTCATAATGGTTAGGGTGTCGGCTCCTGGTAAGGGCAGAAGCTTGGAGGGTGGTCTACATGCTGGGCCAATATTTACTAATATATCCAACCAGATGATTGATTATTTAAAAATAGCACCAAAGGTTTAACTGAAATGAAATATATCGTAGAAACAGTAACACATGAACTCACTCACGTATTTATTTTAAGTGTGGCGGCGTTTTTGCTAGCAATGGTTTTAACACCCGTGTACACGTTTTTTGCTTATAAGTATAAATTCTGGAAAACTTTACGTGCTGATACGGTGACGGGTGAGAAATTAACAGTTGTAAAAAAACTCCATGCGTCTAAAATCAGTCGCAATATTCCAACGATGGCGGGGATTATTGCAGTTCTGTCAGTGATTGTGATAACTTTACTATTCAATCTCGATCGTCGTCAAACATGGTTACCTTTGGCGGCATTTGCTGGGGGTGCATTGGTTGGTATAATTGATGATTATCTAAACATCTTCGGGCCAAATCGCAAAGATGCTGGATTGCGTGCGCCAGTTAAATTTGCCATGATTACATTGATTGGCTTGGTTTTAGGTTGGTTTTTCTACGCTAAGCTTGGCGTTAATAGCTTCCATATTCCGTTTCTAGGTGAGGTGTTTATAGGTTGGTTGATTATTCCGCTTTTTGCTTTTGCTGTCGTAGCAACTGGTAACGCAGTGAATATTTCCGACGGATTAGACGGACTGGCCGGAGGTTTGTTGTCAATTAGTTTTACTACGTTTGGTGTCATTGCGTTACTGCAGGGCAATATTATGCTAGCGACTTTCTGTTTTACAGTAGTTGGGGCGCTACTAAGCTATCTGTGGTTTAACATTTATCCAGCTCGCTTCTTTATGGGTGATACCGGAAGTTTTGCTTATGGAGTTAGTCTGGGTGTGGTAGCGATGTTAACCAACAGTATTTTGTTGTTGCCGGTTATCGGACTGTTGTTTGTGGTGGAGGCTGGATCAAGCTTGTTGCAGATTGTTAGTAAAAAACTTTTCAATCGCCGGATCTTTATTTCCGCACCATTACATCATCATTTGGAGGCAAAAGGTTGGCCAGAAGTTAAGGTGACGATGCGTTTTTGGGTAATTGCTTGCGTGATGGCGTTTGTTGGTTTTGTTTTGGCTTTAGCAGGGGGTCATATTGCGTAGTTCAATCGCTCAAAACACACTAACCAAGGTGCGTAAACATCGACCGATGTATCAAATCGTGTTATATATGAGTTTACTACTACTAATTGGCTTGGTGGTGATGTATGCCCTAGGACCGCAACGCGCTAATGTACTGAATTATGCTTATGGTACGAATTATAGTAATGACTTTTTCTTTAATAAGCAGTTGGCGAGCGTTGTGATCGCTATAGTGGCTTTTACTTTGTGTGCGGCTGTTCCGTATAAACTGACGGCTGGTAAATACTCTAAATATATCTTTCTGGTTAGCTTGGCGCTGTGTATACTATTAGTGATTTTGGGCGGAGTACTGCATCTATCGTTTGCTCGAGAGACAAATGGAGCTTATCGTTGGTTCTATTTAGGCGGACTCGGTAGTTTTCAGCCGTCAGAGTTATTGAAATATGGATTGTTGGTTTTTTTAGCGGGTTTTTTGGGTAAACGAGTTGGCCAAGGAAAAATTAATGACACACAAGAAACGATTATACCGCTTGCAATCGTATCTGCTATTACATTATTTGTGGTGGTGATTCTACAAAAGGATCTTGGCACCGGAGTTTCGCTAATGGCTATTGTGCTATCGATGTTGGTTGTGTCTGGTATGAAAGGCAAATTGCTAGCCAAGATCATCGGCATACTATTGATTGGTGGACTAATTATGATTTTTACCTCACCGCACCGTGTAGAGCGGGTGATGACCTTTATCCAGGGAGATTCACATCAAGCTAAAGAAGCCGACGATAGTAATTATCATATTCAGCAGGCCAGAATTGCAATTGGCTCAGGGGGTATGTTTGGATTGGGGATCGGTAAAAGTGTTCAAGCAACTGGCTATTTACCAGAGGCGATTAACGACTCAATTTTCGCTGTGATGGGGGAAACTCTTGGGCTGGTGGGGTTGATGGTGATCTTAGCGTTATTTACTGCATTGCTCTTATCAATTCTCAATGTGGCGTCTCGGCTGGCTGATATGAGATTGAGAATGATTGTGGCTGGTGTATTCGGTTGGGTAGCTTCTCATGTTATTCTGAATATTGCCGCCATGACGGGTGTGGCACCGCTTACCGGTATACCTTTGCCACTTTTGAGTTATGGTGGTACTAGTATGTTATTTGTTGCCGCAGCAATTGGTTTAGTTTTTCAACTTTCTCGATACACGTCGGATAACTCATTAGAGGAGGAGCAGGGTGGCCAAGATCTTAGCGGTCGGCGGCGGCTCGGGCGGACACGTTACGCCAGTCGTCGCAGTATTTAAAGAATTACAAAAAACTGGTAATCATGAGTTGAGGTTTTGGTGTGATAAAAAATTCGGCTCAAGTGCGCGAAGTATATTTGCTAAATTTGATGATTCGATTCCGGTCGAGTTGATCTCTGCTGGAAAGTTGCGTCGGTATCACAATATGAGTTTAATCAAGCAACTGGCGCCATCAATTTTATTACCGAATATTATTGATCTTTTTCGGGTGTTGGCGGGATTTATCCAGAGTATTTATAAATTGATAAAATGGCGACCTGACGTTATTTTTATTAAAGGCGGTTTTGTTTGCCTACCAGTTGGCTATGCGGCGAGGTTATTAAAAATCCCCCTAGTCCTGCACGACTCTGACGCTCATCCGGGGCTAACTAACCGTTTACTATCACCGTTCGCTCAAGCAATTGGTACAGGCTCACCGCTTAAACACTATAACTATCCACCAGAGAAGGCTAAGTATGTTGGCATTCCAGTGGCTGAGGATTTTAGGCCATATTCCGAGACTGAAAGAAGGATTTTGAAGCAACAACTTGGTTTTGATCCACAAAAACCACTGGTCGTCATAACTGGTGGCGGTCTTGGTGCAATGCGAATCAATCAGGCTGTCATTGAAATTCGTGATGACTTATTGCGAGAAGCTTCAGTATTTCTGATTTCTGGTACTCTGCAATATAAAGAGATTAAGCAGTCGATTGAGGATCGAGATGGTTGGCGACTACAGGCGTTTGTCAATAATGGTATGGCAAAAGTTCTGGCAGCAGCTGATGTGGTGGTAACTAGGGCAGGGGCAACAACACTCTTGGAATTAGCTGCTTTACATAAGCCAACTATTATTATTCCAAACGGTAATTTAACGGCCGGTCATCAGTTGAAAAACGCTAAAGTTTATCAAGATGCTTTGGCGGCACTAGTGATTGACGAGAAGGACTTGGTGGAGGACAGCTCTATTTTAGTTAATAAAATAACAGGTTTATTGAGGGCTAAAAAGATTTTGCGAGAACTGGGTGATAACTTTGGTAAATTCGCTAAACCAAATGCAGCAAAAGACATGGCTAAGATGATTTTGCTAGTGATTCGGAAGCAGGGAAGGCGAAAAAGCTAAGTATGAAATTTAATCTGTTAAATAAGCGTAAAAAGCCCACCACTAGGCGGGAAGTTGCAGCTTATCGACAGTCAGGGATGCATGAAAATCTAGTACAGCAGTCTTATCGACGCAATAATAATTTGAACACTCGCCACACTGCGTCGCCACTAGAATCTTCGGAGAGGCTGGCTACTCATGAACTAGTAAAAAAACGTCGCAGAATCACACGAAGTCTCTTTTTCGCTATTGTCGCATTTGTCATAATTGTAATTCTACTATTTCAAATGACTATCTCTATGTCTATCTTGACTTCAGACGCCAAGAGCGCTTCAGGTAAGGCCGGGTATATGAAAATTATGGAAGAGTATTATAGTGCGCAACCGATTGAAAGGTTTAGATTTTTTCTGAACCATCAGAATCTTGCTAATTTCTTTCTAGAAAAAGCGCCCGAGGTGAAAAGTGTTCGAGTTGAGGGTCTAGCTTTAGCTAGCTCGTCAGTCAAGTTGATATTTCGTCAACCAGTGGCGCAATGGATTGCCGGTGATAAAACTTATTTTGTTGATGAAAATGGCGTAACTTTTGAGAAGAATTATTTCACTGAGCCTAGGGTTACTATTAAGGACGAGTCTAGCTTGCCGGTTGATGGCGGTAAGGAAGTAATCAATCGGCAGTTTTTGAGCTTTTTGGGGCAGGCGGTGGCTGCTTTGTCTCAAAATAATCTAAATGTTAGTGAAGTCGTACTACCAGCCAACACCGTCCGGCAGATTTGGTTTAAGGTCAATAATGGTAATTATTATATAAAAATGACGATCGATCGTGCTGCCGGGGCGCAGGTCGGGCAGGCGGTAAAGACTATCAATAGTCTTGGTGTTCTGGTGAACAGGCTGGCGTACATAGATGTGCGTGTGGATCAGAGATCGTTTTATAAGTAGTAGGTGGGTGTACTGCTCTGGTGAAAATTAGTTCTCTTTTTGTTCTTTTTGGAGATAAAGTAAAATAATATATAAAACAATTATAAATACAAAAAGTCAAATATTTTTATGGGTTGAAAAAGTAGAGCGGGGGAATAAAATTAAAAAAAGTCAAATATATCAATTGTTGTGTGGAAAACTATATTTGGCGAAGATCGTTGTGAAAAATGAATATACGTATGGCTCGATGAGCTGATGTAGAGGTTGTAGCATTGAGGCTAGTGATAAAATTAATAAAATGATAATTCTTAT
>CAUUZR010000027.1:0-6719 GCA_963549685.1 uncultured Candidatus Saccharibacteria bacterium
ACCACCGTTTACCAAACCACTCCAGTCCACGTACATGGTACTGGTTACACAGAACATTTACCAGCCAGTGGTACCACCAATATTCCATTAACTGCGCCATCAAATGTTTTGGCGTGGAAGGGGCTATATATTCAGACTGATCCAGCGGAATTAAATCATGGTGCAACAGTTAAATATCATCTGATGGAACAGAACTGTACCACCCCAGTGCCGGGCTTTCAGAATCTTAATCCTGCTCAGTCACCAATTGACATTTCTGCTTTGCCAAGTACCAAAACCAATTACTGCTTGCAAGTTGAATATACTAATATTAGGCAGATGATCGTCACTGCTCGCATGAGCTATACTTCAACAGTTGATCCGTCAATTTCCTTTGATGTGGTGGCTAAGGATAAACTAACCCACAACACCATCGATAACAATGCTACAATTTCGACTGATACGCCAGAAACTAACTATAATAACAATAATAGTAATTATCGGTTGCGTGTCCCGCAGGCGGATCTGCAACTTGACAAAACGGTTGACTCTTCAGTGGTGTCACCAGCCGATATCACAGCAGGCAAGCAATTAAATTATAAAGTTATTGTAAAGAATAATGGTCCAAATGATGCTAATAAGCCAAAAGTAACTGACACTTTACCAGATGGTGTAACTTATGTATCCGCTGAACAGACTGCTGGCGCTGGTGGTTTCACGGTGGCTCAACAGGGGCGTGAGATAACCTTTACTTCGGCGGGTAATTTGGCGGTTGGTGAAACGGCAACATTCCAGATAAAAGTCACGGTTAATGCTGGAGCAGCGGCTGGACAGCAGTTTATTAATGACGCATGTGTGGTTTCGCAGACGGCTGATGGTGTGAACGATAATAATTGTGATAGCGCCACGGTAACGGTTGGTAGTTACGCTAACGTCTATCTTAAGAAAACTGGCCCTGCCAAAGCTAATATCAATAAGGAAATTACTTATACCCTGCAGTACGGTAATAACGGTAACGTACCAGCTACTAATTGGCAGATTAGTGATCCGCTGGATGGTAATGTTGATTTCGTCAGTGCCAGACAAACCGCTGGGGCGACAGCGTTAACCTGTACTCTCAATGGTAATGAGGTGCAGTGTCAACCAAATGCTGGAACAGCGTTACCGATTGGTGAGACAGGCACCGTGGAAGTGGTGGTTAGGGTCAAAGATGACCAGACATTAGCTGATAATAACACGCCAATTAAGAACCGAGCTTGCGTGACGACCACCGCTACCCAAATTACCGTCAGTGATGACTGTGGCGAAGTAACGACTATTGTGCAAGCTGGGGCTTTGTCAGGTTTTGGTGGACGGGTGTTCTTGGACTTTAATAAGGATATTGCCTACCAAAGTGCTATTGATAGACCACTGGGCAATGTGTCAGTGTATGCTAGTGGTTATGATACCAAGGGTAATATTTATGGTCCAGCAACCACTGATCCGCAATATACCGCAGTGATGGCTAATTTATTGCCCGAGTTGATTGATGCTGGCGTCGTGCCAGCTGGGACGACAGTGAATGAATTGACAAATCTACCAAAATATGTCCGATTAGACCCAACCAAAACCGCTTCTGATGGCACGTATAATTTTAACGGCTTGAAACCTGGTAAATATTCTGTCTATGAAGTTCAGCCAGCGATGTACGGATCAACTGGTTCAACGGGTGGATACTTAAGTATAGACAGTAACACTGGGTTGCCGATTGTTTCACCAAAAGACGGTAAAGGCTCCAAACAAGATAGTTCAATTGGTGTGAATTATATTAAGAATATAACGCTTGGTGAGGGTGATTTTTCTCACGGTAATGATTTTGGTGAATTGCCAGGTAGTATTGGTAATTATATCTGGAAAGATATGAATAATAACGGTCGAGTTGACGTTGGTGAAGAGCCATTGGTTGGCGTGGAAGTTACTTTATATCGTGATGTTGATGGTAATGGCGCTTATACGGATGGCGTTGATACGGTGGTGGCGGTGACTAAAACAAATGAGCAAGGTGAGTATTTATTCAGTGGATTACCGGTTGATGACGGCGGTGGTAGTGCAAAATATGTGGTCGTAGTCACGGATAAAGATAAAATTCTGCTAAATTATGTAAATTCACGAGGCGCAAATGGACAAGATAATGAGTCGCAGGACGCAACTGGCTATGGTGTTGCTTTGAGTCCAACGGTAGATAGTAACTCAACGGCTGATTTTGGTTATTACCGAGCAATTGATTTGCAGGTAAATAAAGAAATTGATGGTAATTTGGATGGTACTTTCTCTAAGGAAGAAAAAATCTGGCCAGGCGCAGAATTTGAATATCGGATAGCGCTGGGAAATAGTAGTTTGGATATGGCAACTGGCGTGGTGGTGCAAGATCAATTACCGGCTGGAACGAGCTTTATTTCAGCCACACCAAATATTGGTACTGCGACCGAGGCTGGTGGTGTTATCACTTGGAATATTGGCAATCTTAACCCGACAGCTCAGCCAGTTTTGAAGATTCGGGTCGTGGTGAACCAGGCTGATTTAGAAGCTTATCGTAATGGCTTAAATTTGGCGGGTAAAAGTGTTAATACAGCACAGATTATCTCCATGAATGAAGTTGACGGTAATCCAGATAATAACTCATCATCTGCTAATAACTTTATGAATGAACGGGTGGCGGTTGGTGATACGGTTTGGAATGATAAAAACCGTAACGGCGTGTTAGATGCTGGTGAACCTGGGCTAGCTGGAGTGAGTGTCTTACTATTCAAAGATGATGGTGATGGTAAGTTGGATGTTAATAATGATACGCAAGTGAAATCTACGCAAACTGACGCTAATGGTAAATATCTATTTGAAGATTTAGCTCCTGGCAAGTACTTTGTAGCTATATCTGGCAGTCAATTAGCTAATGGTGGCGCTTTGGAAGGGTATAAATTAACTCAAACTGTCGGCAGTGATCCAAATGATGATGTGGACGGTGTTAATGACGGTGCATTATTAGCCAGTGAAGATATTGTCACCACCACCAAAGCTATTGATTTACAATATGGCTTTGAGCCAAGCGATCATGGTGGACGCAATAATACAGTAGACTTTGGCTTTTATATACCAGACAAGCCTGTCACGCCACCAGTGGAACCACCGCAGCCAGAAAATCCTACTGTGTCACCAGTTAAGCCACCGCAGTCAATCAAGCCTCCGTTAAGTATTGATCTAGCAAATACTGGTATGAATCTATGGGCAATTGTGGCGGGTGTAGTGACTTTGATTGTTGTATCAGTGATGGTTTTACTAGGTATGAGAAAGAAACAAAGGAGATAACGATGGATCTACAGAACAGCAAACACAAGTGGCAATTTAATAAAATAGCTGAAATTACCAAACGTTGGCGAATAAATAAAATCTGGCGAAGAGTTGGAATAGTAGTGATAGTGGTGACGGTGCTGAGCGTGGCTGGCTGGCTGGTTTATGATAGACTGACAGCACCAGTCAAAATTACTAAAGTCCAGTTTGAACGTTCGCTTAGTTCACGTACTAATGATGCGCCCGTCAAGAAAGAGTTTGCCGTCAATGAACCTATTATGATGATGTTTGAGTATGCGTCAGCTCAGCCTGAGACCAGCGCCCGATTGGAAATATATAGAGGAAAAGACAAGATTAGAAATATTGATTTACCATATTTGCGTGGTGATAAAACGGCGCCAGATAACGGTAAGCGATATATATCAATTGTTAATGGTGCTAGTACCAAGCTGGAGGCGGGCGACTATACCGCAAAAATCATTGTTAATAACAAGCGAACTGTCTTGAGTGAAAAGCTAGTTGTTAAATAAGTGCCAAAATTATAGAGTGGTATAATTAAAGATATGGCGATTGAAAGAATTGTTGATACTTCTGTTCATGATGTTAGTGATGAGCAAATCATTGAAACCACTTTGCGACCACAGAGTTTTTCAGAATATGTTGGACAAGAGCGGTTGAAAAAGAATTTACGTTTAGCGATTGAGGCGGCCAAAAAACGGGGCGAACCGCTTGATCATATTTTACTTTATGGCCCACCGGGTTTAGGTAAAACCACTATGGCAACCGTGATTGCTAATGAAATGGGGACTAATTTACGGATTACCAGTGGCCCAGCGATTGAGAAAGCAGGTGATCTAGCATCGATTTTGACTAATTTACAGGACGGTGACATCTTGTTTATTGATGAAATTCATCGACTTAGTCGGGCGGTTGAAGAAGTTTTGTATTCCGCTATGGAAGATTTTAAGTTGGATATTGTTATTGGTAAAGGTCCGGCGGCACGGTCGATTCGGTTAGACTTGCCACGCTTTACGGTAATTGGGGCGACGACACGAACGGGTAGTTTGGCAGCACCTTTACGTGATCGATTTGGACATATTTATCGCTTGGAATTTTATACTCCAATGGAAATAGCACAAATTATCACTCGAGCAGCTACAATTTTAGAGTCAAAAATTAATCAAGAATCAGCCAATCTGTTATCAACCCGAGCTAGATTAACCCCACGAATTGCTAACCGATTATTGAAACGAGTGCGTGATTACGCTGATGTGAATGGCGATGGTATTATTGATGTAGAAAACACAACAAAAGCTCTAAAAATGTTGGAAATTGATGAATTAGGACTTGATCCAGCTGATCGTAATTTGCTTCAATCAATGATAAAGAATTATGGTGATAATCCCGTGGGTTTAACAACTATTGCCGCCTTGACTGGCGACGAAACGACAACCATTGAAGACTTTTACGAGCCATATTTATTACAAATCGGCTTTATTGAGCGAACACCAAGAGGCCGTCGAGTGACGAATAAAGCCAAAAAACACCTGACTGAAAGCTAAAAGATGGAGAAATTAAGTTAATTATTAGTTTCGTGGTATAATATAGCCATGAATTATCAAGAAAATCAACCCGATGATTTTTCTCAGCCAGTAGCTTATGATGCTGATGGTCGGCCGTTATATCATCATCCACCGCAAACTGCTCAGCCAGCTACGGTGATATCGCAGAATGATTCGCATGTAACAGCTAGTCCAGAATTGATTCATGGTGAAAATTTTGATCCACGTATTCGTTCGCAATATGCTAATGAGCCAAAAGTAGTTCATGTGACTCGTGAAATTGAGCCAAAAAGTTTTATGATAAGTGATGAAAATAAAACAAAGCATAATAAATCGGTAGCTCGCTATCCGCATTTGAATCTGAGTGAAGGTGAATATGTGATTTTGGACATTAAGCGCCATCCAATTGGTTTGTTGATGCCGATTGGTGTAGCGACGTTTTTAGTTTTTGCTTTGCTAATTTTTGTAGCTATGTATCCGACAATTTCTAGTAATTTGCTGACATTTTCCCCTCCGATTGAGACTATTTTTGGTATTGTGCTATTGATGATTGTATTAGTAGCGCTTGGTACTACCGCCTCATTATGGATTTATTTGCAAAATCAGTTTTTTATGACCAATGAAAGTGTGATTCAAGAGATTCAGGAAAGTCTATTTTCTCGCCGTGAACAGACTGTTAGTTTAGGGAGTATCGAAGACGCTAGTTTTCACCAATCTGGTATAGTACAAACACTCTTTAATTATGGCACTATTCGGCTTAGCACTGAAGGTGAGGAGACGACTTATATCTTCCGTTACGTAGCTAATCCCCGAGCGCAAGTAGCGGTTTTGAATAATGCTATAGAAGCCTTTAAAAATGGCCGTCCGGTTTGTGATGATTAAGCTTATTTGTTGCGACTTTCTTTAATAAAATCTGCTTGCTTACTTAAAATCGTGCGTAAAGTATATGATTTACATTTACCATCTTTACAATTAGCTGGTTCGTAACGATAAAGACTGCCGGTTTCATTTAGTTTGATGTTTTTTGAATCTTTTAATAGCTCCTTATCCATAGTTGGTAGAGTGTTATCCTCAATTTTTTCTGGATAATATTGATTTCTTTTATAAAAATCCTCTTCCAAACTGTAGTAAATGGCGTTAATAGCGGTACGGCGAGTGGTGTTTTCAGCCTCGTTAGTTATTTTGGAAAGCTGTATATAGCCTAATACGGCCACAGCGATCAAAAATCCTGCCACCACCAATAACTCAATAACCGTAAATCCCTTTTGCCTGTTCATATAACCTATTGTAGCAAAATTTTTCCGTAAACGGTATAATACGCAGTTATTTTTAGGTTAGGTCTAAATTATTTAGAGATAAAAAGGACAATGCTAATAACACCCGAATTGGGGGTTAATTTTAGATTTTATGAACTGAGAAACCTTGTGACTACAAACTACGCCGTTTATTATGCGCTCCATATCGTCGTTGCTGAGGCTACTATCTATCATTATCAGGTTGCCATTTTCAAAATGTTCTGGATTTATGCGGCACGTTTTGACTGGGTTGCAGTCTACAAGGGTCTTTTCTGGAAAGAAAGGATATTTGCCCGCTTCGAGTACTACAGTGGTGTTCTCTGGGTCGAGGTTTGGGTGATACTTGTTGTAGAAATTAAGCCGCTTATCTACCTGGGAAGTTCCATTTACCAAAATGAGGGCTTCGTCTTTATTTGGATCGTAATTGAGCACTATGAATATATGATATCTACTGCTTGGAAATGGCTCGTCACCTCGCATCCGAAACAGCGTACCTTGGTGTAGTGATGCGTGAAACGAAGCTGATTGGATGTCTGACGGTATTTTTATCATCTACAGT
>CAUUZR010000028.1:0-6601 GCA_963549685.1 uncultured Candidatus Saccharibacteria bacterium
AAAATCGCCCGATAATTACATCAGACGACTATAGTTTTCTTAATTATATAAAATATGTTAGTCTATGATTTTACTATAATAATCGCTGAGCGCACGCACCTTTTTAGTATCATGAACTTTTACAGCTACGGTGATTGAACCAGCCAACATTACGGCAATAGATACTGCAACCAACACCCAAGCCAAGATTTTTGATTTATTAACACCGCTAACAATTTTATAAACACTCCAGACGGCAAACGCCAACAAAGCTAAACCTAGAAGATATGGCAAGAATTCCGCCAAATAAAGGCTCTTATAAACTTCACCAGCCTCACTAACTCCGATAAATAATAGTGAGCTAATTAAAATGGTAATGATTTTTGCTAATGAACTAATTGTCGAGACTAGAAGAACACCAAATCCACCGTAAGTAATCAGCTTGTAGGCAGTACGTGATGTATAGCCAGCACGATCCGGGATGGCTTTTGATACTCGACCAAACAAAATTAATGACAAAACAGCCAGCAAAACAGCCAAAACCCCAGCAGCAATAATACCAGTACCAGGTGTTGTCATATCTGGTGCCAGACCGCTGATAGAGCTAGATCCAGCTGAAGAAATCCCCGTCCATATACCAAATGATTTAACAAGCACAGAAATTGACAATAACACCGAACCGATAGCCGAACCCATGGCAAATAGATATTCTAACGTCAATAGCTTAGCTTTACCCTTATTTGGATCAACCGGCATATACTGAGTAGGATATGCTTGATATTCTGGTTGCGCTGGAGCCACTGCTGGTTGCACTGGATCAGCTACTTGTTTTTTATTGGTTGCCATAGTATTCCTCCGTTTATACTAATTTTATTCTACATGGTTTGACGAATTTCCGCAATCAAATCACGCAATTCTGCCGCCTTTTCAAACTCTAAATTAGCACTAGCCAAATTCATCTGTCCCGTTAAGTCTTTAATCAAGGTAGCATATTCTTCTTTCGGAATTTTCTTCAAATCCAATTTCTTTTTCACGCTTTCTTTCATCGGAATAATTGAGCGCAGGCCGTCATCAATCTTTTTAACAATCGTGCGTGGTGTAATATTATTTTCTTCATTATACTGTTGTTGGATATTCCGACGACGGTTGGTTTCACTAATAGCCGCCTGCATCGAGCGTGTCACAATATCCCCATACATCAACACTCGCCCCTCAACATGTCGAGCGGCCCGACCGATAGTCTGAATCAATGCTTGCTCACTACGCAAAAATCCTTCTTTATCAGCATCCATAATCGCCACCAAACTAACTTCCGGTAAATCCAAACCTTCACGCAACAGATTTATCCCCACCAATACATCAAACACACCTTCACGCAGTTGCCGAAGAATATCACCACGTTCCAATGTGTCAATTTCACTATGAAGATAAGCTGTCTTAATGCCATTTTCGCTTAGAAATACACTAAGATCTTCAGCCATGCGTTTAGTCAATGTTGTTACCAGCACCCTGCAACCTTTAGCAACCGTCTGACGAATCTCCTCCATCAGATCATCAACCTGACCTTTAGTCGGTCGCACCTCAATTGTCGGGTCGAGTAGGCCTGTCGGACGAATTAACTGCTCAGCCGGCTTTGGTGAGCATGACAATTCATACTCCCCGGGAGTAGCTGAAACATAGATAGCTTGATTAATATGTTGATAAAATTCATCAAATCGTAGTGGACGATTATCCAGTGCGCTCGGCAAACGAAAACCATGTTCCACCAACACCTCTTTACGCGCTCGATCACCGTTGTACATGCCACGCACCTGTGGTAATGTCATGTGAGACTCATCGACTAGCAGCAGCCAATCGTCCGGAAAATAATCAATCAAAGTCGCCGGTTGCTCGCCCGGCTCACGATCAGTCAAATAGCGTGAATAATTCTCAATCCCTTTAACAAAACCAGTTTCCCTCAGCATTTCCAAATCATACTTCGTCCGCTGAGCTAGCCGTTGCACCTCCAGCAATTTATCATGCTTCTCAAACCACTCTAACCGCTCGGCAA
This sequence comes from uncultured Candidatus Saccharibacteria bacterium, assembly GCA_963549685.1. Taxonomy (GTDB): domain Bacteria; phylum Patescibacteriota; class Saccharimonadia; order Saccharimonadales; family Saccharimonadaceae; genus Nanosynbacter. The sequence continues at coordinate 2,030 of CAUUZR010000028.1, forward strand.
ACTCTTTTTCAATCCCCAAAATTGCTTGGTCTATTCTTTCCCGTGGAGTAGCATAGTGGCTGGACGGGAAAATAGTTATTTCTTGTGGCTCAGCCAAAATCTCTCCTGTTAGCGGATCAATTTGAATCAACCGCTCAATTTCATCACCAAAAAACTCCACTCGCACCGCCCGGTCCTGTCCAGCTGGAAAAATATCCACCACATCACCCTTCACCCGAAACGTACCCCGAGCAAAATCAACATCATTACGACTATATTGAATATCGGTCAATAGACGAACAAATTTATCCTGACGCCGCCGTTCACCACATTTCAGCTTAATTGCCATGTCAGCGTATGTTTCGGGTGAACCAATACCATAAATACACGACACACTAGCCACAATAATCACGTCCCTCTTTGTTAACAAAGCTGAAGTTGCCGCATGTCGCAAACGGTCAATCTCATCATTAATCTTTGAGTCTTTCTCAATATAAGTATCAGAGCTAGCGATATAAGCTTCAGGTTGGTAATAGTCAAAATAGCTCACAAAATAGTGGACTTCATTGTCAGGAAAAAATTCCTTAAACTCAGCAAACAACTGCGCCGCCAGCGTCTTATTATGTGCCAACACCAAAGTTGGCACGTTGGCTCGAGCTATAATATTTGCCATAGTAAACGTTTTGCCAGAACCGGTCACACCGACTAATGTTTGCTCACGCTCACCCTTTTCTAAGCCCGCCGTCAACTGAGCGATCGCCCGTGGCTGATCACCAGTCGGTTGGTATTTTGACACAAGATGAAATCTATTCACCTCTTTACTATACACTAAAACCACGTCTATTGTTGGATATAAGCTTTTGCTTCCGCACTATCAGACGTATAGCACACACCGTCTACTAATTTACTTGGGACTTTTGCCGCTCTCAGGTCCTCACACCTCATTCCGATTTGTTGCGTTCCGGCTACAAGATCGATAGGTCCATTACCATCTTTAGGTCCGATGATACTATAGCCATTATCAAGTCCAAAAATCGCAGCATATTTTCCTTGCGCTCTATCTACAACTGGATGGAGAGTTATTAATTGATTTAATCGAATAATTGTTTTCCCTACCTTACCCCTCAAAAACTGCTTTAAATCCTCGTCTATTGATAGACCATCTACATCCTCTATTGAATTCAGCTCTATACCCTCTCCATTTAGACCACCCTTCCTGTAATCACGATACTCAGCAGGATCTTTGATTTCATTGACCTTAGTACTGTAGCTACTACTAGATTTATTCTCATTAGAAACAGTTGGACGCATCGCTAAATACAAAATCAACGATACAACTATTAGTAATAGTACGGCAGTCAAACTGCTCAATATCACAATTAGCTTCTTGGCGTTATTTTTCTGCTTCACATTATTCTCCATATACAATTTATTCACTAAAACTATCTTATAATAAACATTCTAATCGTACAATTATTTGACAAACTTAAGCGTTTTGTGATATAATGAAAGTATAAGGTTTTATTATTAACTAACAAAAAGGATAAAATGACACCAAAATCAGCATGCATTCCCCGAGAATTACAACTTGAAGCCGCAATGTTTCGTCTTGGTAAGGTAGATGATGAAATTCACGCCGGCTACGAAATTCTCTGCAAATACCATAAAACTGTTACTATTTTCGGCTCAGCACGGGTTAAGCCCGACTCGGAATACTACCAAAAAGCCGTACAATTAGGCGCTATGTTGGCTAAAAATGGCTACACCATTATCACTGGTGGCGGCGGCGGAATTATGGAAGCAGCTAATCGTGGAGCTATTGAGGCAGGCGGACAATCAGTCGGCTTCAATATCAGGTTACCACACGAGCAATCACTCAACCCCTACACCACAGATTCTTTTGCCTTCACCCACTTTGCGCCACGCAAAATTGTCATGACTTTAATGGCAGATGCTTACGTTTGTTTTCCGGGCGGATTTGGCACAATGGATGAAATTGCGGAGATTATCACCTTGGTACAAACCAAAAAGATGACACAAGTACCAGTTATCCTATTTGATAAAAAGTTCTGGGGTAAATGGGATATCTTTGTGCGAGAGAATATGTTAAGCAACAATCAATTGATCTCGGATGGCGACGAGAACGTCTACACCATCACCGAAGATCTTGATGAAATTGTCAATGTGATCAAAAATAGTAAAATTTGTTGCGATAATTAGTTTTTTGACGATTTTTTAGACTTTTCTATCCAACAGATACCACCATCACATACCACTCGCTCGACACTTGGTGTATGAGTTCGTGGATGCTCTTTATAGCGCCGGGTAATCTCATAACCCAGACCTTTTTTACCATGAGAGGTACGTTGCTTACCGAGTGGCAATTGATGATGATAATTCTCCACAATATCAATGGGATGGAAAGAAATTATCTGACCGTCAATTTCCATCAACACCCAATCAGACGACTTAAAAGGCGCCCACTGTTCAATTTTCGGGGCAATCGCCTGCAAACTCTGATAAATCTCCTCCGCCGTTGAAGTTGATGGATCAAGCCCTAGCGAGCGGATAATCGAATGCGCTCGTGCCAAAATATCCGCCAGCAACCTCACATCACTATCGTCACCGCTCATACGACACAACTCGTTCAATGCCAATCGCTGTTTGGTACTATCACCCAGAAGCCTACTTAGATTTCTCGCCATTTACACCTCCTTTTCATGAATTGGCATAGCGTGTAGATCAACCTCGCCACGCAAAATTCCTGTCTTGGCACCAATTTTCATCACCACAGAACTTGAATTAGCACTAGCAAAAATCACACTGTCTTTTAGACTTTTTCCCTTCGCCCATGCACTCAAAAAACCACTAGCGAAAGCATCACCCGCCCCAGTACGATCAATTGACGGTCGATCATCATACATCGCCGCCCGAATAATCGTTTTGCCATCAGACGCAATTGAACCATTCACACCATCGGTCAGTAAAATCACCGGCACTAAGTGAATAGCTCGTCTAGCCAAATATTCCAAATCATCACCATCAATTAACTGCTTTATTTCATCTTTATTGAGAGCTAAGACATCAACATCACTTAGTAGCCCCAGTAATTTTTCCTTCTGTGCCAACTCTTTCTTCCCCGGATTAAAACAAATCTTCATACCTTTTTCCTTGGCTTGACGGAATAATTTGTCTAAAATCTCCATATTACCAGCTAAATTAGATACATATAGCCAATCAGCCTGGTGGTCAGTCAAATCAAAGTCAGTACGATGATAATGTGTTGAGGCACCCCGATAAGTTAAAATCGTCCGTTCACCATTAGGGGCTAATAACAGCACTGAATATCCGGTATTATATTGTTGCGAATAACGAACAAACCTTGTATCAACATTTTCCCGATCCAAATCATCCAACACAGCTTGACCTGCTGGATCTTCACCGATCACCCCCATAAAAATCACTTCATGACCTTGCCTAGCAAAGGTAACGGCCGCATTTGTGGCGCCACCACCAGTGGAAAAATGAATTTTATTAACATCAGCCTTCATTCCCAATTCCAACCTGGCAAAACAATGTTCTGGATCCTCACAAACTGGTCGTAAAGCCTCTGATTGGCTCAAAAACACATCTTGAATAGCGGCACCAACAGTAATAATTTTCGCCATTTAGACTAGAGCCTTTCCTGACGAACCAAACGCCATAATTTTTTCTTCAACCACCTCCTGTACCGCAAAATAAACCTCTGGCATCAACTTGACGATGGCATATTCATCTGGATTTTCCCTTAAAACCCGCTCCAAAGTGGTACGAAAAGCATAACGCATATCTGAATTGATATTAATTTTACTGACACCAATTTTAGCTGATTTTTTAAAGTATTCTAAAGGTGTACCAGACCCACCATGTAAGGAGATCTGACAATGAATAGCGTCACGAATTGACTGTAATAAATCCAAATCCAAAATCTTGGGTACAGGATATTTACCATGCAAATTACCAACCGCTGCCGCAAAAGTATCAATTCCCGTCGCCTCCACGAACATTGCCGCACCCTCTGGAGTAGAGAAAGTCTTTTTTATCTCCTCATAATCAATTGTTTCAGTATGCAAATTTGATGAACCGCCAAAATAGTGTGGCTCACTCTCCACTAGCGCACCAGTAAATCGGGCATATTCCACCACCTCACGAGTTCGCTCAATAATCTCCTTATCAGAGGCATTATGGTTGGCTTGCGAAATATCAATATGGACAAATTCATAGCCAGCATCGATCGCTCGTTTACAGCTTTCAACTGTCGGCGCATGATCAAGGTTAAGATACATCTCCACCCCATACTCAGCTTTATAATTATCTACTAAATCACGCACATTCTCCAATCCCAACGCTTTCACTTCACCATCAGACACCTCAATCAAAACTGGCGAACGCAATTTCTTGGCTGCCTTAACCACTGCAACCAGCGTTTCTTGATTATCAATATTAAATGCACCAACTGCAAACCTTTGAGCTCGGGTTCGTTGCATCAAATGCCGTGCCCGTGTCGTGTTTTGCCGAATCTCTGCAATTGTCAGTCCCATATGCCCCCCTATC
>CAUUZR010000029.1:0-6149 GCA_963549685.1 uncultured Candidatus Saccharibacteria bacterium
AGCCTTACTTATTAGCAAGCTAATCGCCACCATCGCCAGTCTTATCTGGAATTACACGCTCTATTCTAAAGTGGTCTTTAAAAAGCCTAAGAGCTTTTCTGACTAATAATCAGCTGACGATCCCGACCTTCACCTTCAGAGTGCGTCTCAATATCGCTATACTCACCCGCCAAATGATGTACTGTCCAGCGATCAGCCGCGTTCAAATTGACAATCTTTGACTCGCCAGTCCGGCGAACTTCCTCAATCCAGCCACGTGCTTTTTCAATAATTTTCTCGGCATGCTGTTTTTTATAATCAGCGATATCCAAATTCACCCGAACAGTCGAAGCTTTTTTATGATGAAGTGCTGTCGATAAAAGAGTCTGAATACTACGCAGAGTTTCCGCACCCCTACCAATCAAGATACTACTTCGTTCACTGCGCGGAATTGAAGCTATAATAATTCCATCCTCAATTTTTACAGCAACTTCCAGGTTTAAATCAAAAAATGTTAATAAATCTTCCAGATATTTTTTTACGAATTCAATAGTTTCGATTTGATCCATATTTCCTCCTTAACCTTTAGCCTTGATCCGCGTTATTCGCGCTTCTGCTGCCTTTTTAGCGCGTTTTTTCGTCTTGGCTGACGCTATAGACTTTTGAGAGGCTGTCTTTTTATTTGCAACTTCTTCCATTTCCAAAGAGTCTTGTTTAAGAATAATATGATTCTGTAAATATCCTACTGCACTAGCGGTTGCCAAATAAAGAGCTAAAGCTGCTGGTAGATATATAGTCACCATAAACATCATTATTGGCATAAATTTCATCATCTTTCGAGTCATAATGGCATTCACTTCTGACTGATCAGCTTCCTTGCCACCACCAGCCTCAGCCAAAATATCTCGTAATTTACGCTTGCTGTCCGACTGTGGAGATAGCTGTTTTGAGGTCAAATATTGCAGATAAGCAGCAACTCCCGCCAGGACTAATAGCCCAATGATGACTCCATCTTTAGACACAGCGTGCTGAGTTAAGTCTATGATGCCTAAGAAGTTCTGATTGAACTGGTCTGGATTATTAACCAGATTATTAGCTACTGGAAGATTTTTTACAAAATCATAAACATATTTGCCCAGATCAGTACGACTAGAAACGAAAATCTGCACCACGCGGTACATCGCAATCAAAATCGGTAATTGGATGATTAAAACGCCTATAGAGCCAAACGCACTTATATTATGTTTTTTATAGAGATCCATCATCGCCAAATTACGCATCTGCGGATTTTTGGCATATTGTTTTTTAATCTTAGCCAGCTCAGGCTGCATCTTGCGCATTGCCTTTGCCTGATGAAGCTGTTTCTTAATCAATGGCCATAGTAATAACCTTACTAAAATCGTAAAGACAATAATACTAATACCAAAATCTGGAATTAGACTATAGATAGCCATCAACAGATTAAGAATCGGCCTAACAATAAACTCATCAAAAAAACTCATATCCTGATTATAGCAAAAATACTACTATTTATACAGTTTTGCCTGAGAAAGGATATTCTTTATGACTTGTTTTAAATCCTTATGCGGCATCAATAACACTTCTGCTGAAAATATAATAATAGCAACGTCTTGATCATTTTTTAGATATGGCAGTTCTAGGCGAATAATTTCATAAACCCGTCGACGTATTCTGTTCCGCCGCACTGCTGATTTTAAAACCTTTTTACTCACAACTACCGCGAATCTACTGTGACTGCGGTATGGGTTTTTCACATATTTTACAGTAGCTATAGAAGAACGAGCCGCTTGTCCATTTTTATAGACAAATTTCAGACTACTATGACCGTGAAAACGATTACATTGTTGTAACATATTTTACAATTATATCAAAAAATCCCGCCTACATCGACGGGATTTTTTATTCGCTAGATTAAATAGCAATTTTAGCACGACCCTTCAAACGGCGTCGCTTCAAGACCATCCTACCGGCCTTAGTAGAAACTCGCGCTCTAAAACCGTGCGTCCTTGCACGATGTCGAGTGTGTGGTTGAAATGTTCGCTTTGGCATATCAAGAAATAGTATATATTTTTTTAGCATTTTTTGCAAGTCGCTAGCCACTTTTCCACTACCATGGCTAATTTTTCCACAGTTTTAACAGATGTATTTTTTAATTGTGGAAAACTCCACCCCTGTTTTCCTTTACATTACAGTTTACGGAATTGTACTTGTGGAAAACTCTTAATATTTGCTATAGTAAAGATAGTTAAAGAATTTGAGGGAGTAAGTTTTCGTGGATAGTCATGCAGTTTGGCAGGGTGTATTAGGTGAAATTGAAGTAACTGTATCGTCATCATCTTTTACGGCGTGGTTTAAAAACACGAAACTAGAAATAATATCAGATAAAGAAATCTCAATAATTGCCCCAAATATTTTTGCTCGCACTCAACTCGAAAAGCGTTTTCACCCACAAATACTTGAAGCTTTATCTCATAACGGAATAAATTCTCCATCAATCTCCTACCACGTTGAATCCAGCAATAAAAAGCCTCGTATTAACCGTGAGATTACTAAAACTGAGAGTCAGGAATCATCAGCGCCGCTCATCTTACCATCAAAAAAATCTCACGCCAGTAATCTAAATCCTCGCTACACATTTGATAATTTCATCGTTGGCTCTAGTAACGACTTGGCTTACGCTGCCTGTCAGGCCGTCGCCTCTCACCCCGGAGAAAAATATAACCCGCTTTATTTGTATGGCGGATCTGGACTTGGTAAAACTCACTTAATGCAAGCGGTTGGTAATGAAATAATTAGAAAACAGCCATCCGCCCGCGTACTATATATCACCACAGAAACTTTTGTGAATGAGTTCCTTGACTCAATTCGCTTTAAGAAAAAGGGGTTTTCTGATAAATACCGCAATGTTGACGTCCTAATCGTTGATGATATGCAATTTATCGCTGGCAAAGAAAAAACTCAGGATGAGTTCTTCCATACATTTAATGACCTTCATCAGAATAACAAACAAATAATTATTAGCTCCGATAAACCACCGAAGAGTATCCCGACTTTAACTGATCGTTTGCGCAGTCGATTTGAGTGGGGCATGGCAATTGATATTCAGATGCCAGATTATGAGACTCGTTGTGCCATAATCAAAGCTAAGGCTGAGCTCAGTAATACCGAATTAGATTCTGATGTCGTAGAATACTTAGCAACTAACTTTAAAACAAATATTCGCGAATTAGAGGGCGCATTAAACCGGCTCTTAGCGTATGCGGAAATGCAAAACTTTACTCCAGACCTTATGGCGGCTGAGGGTATTTTAGGCGATATCAAGCGCAGTCGCCCACAGCATGTCACCGCCAAGCAGATTATCGATAAGACTGCTCGCTATTATAATATCGACGTGAAAGATATGTGCTCGTCCAGGCGCGATAAGTTTATTGCCACACCAAGGCAAATTGCTATGTTCCTTCTGCGCAGTGAACTGAAGATGAGTTTTCCAAAAATTGCCCAAGAGCTTGGACGAAAGGACCACACTACCGCCATGCACTCAATTGAAAAAATTACTAAGGAAAGCCTTACTAATGTCAGTATTCGTGAACAAATTAATGATATTAAGGATAAATTATATGCTCATTAGTTGTGGAAAAGCTGTGCAGACCCTGTGTTTTTTTGGCGGATTACTAACACACAAATCTGTGGAAAGAATGAATTACTATGTTAAGCAGTGGAATAATAGAATAATATCCACCATAAAGCCCACAGCCAATACACAGAGTTTTCCACCTATAAAATCGACCAGCTACCTCTGTTTGAACACATTTTTTACCCAGTTTCCACAACGCCTATTATTATTAAGACTAATTAAAAATTAAGGAAAGTATAATGAAAGTATCGGTCACTCAAGAAAAACTTGCAAAATCTCTTAATCTCATCAAAGACATTGCCTCTAGTCGTAATGAATTACCTATATTAAACAATATTTTATTACGCACTGATGGTGGTCGATTATTAATCGCTGGAACAAATTTGGAAATTGCCTCTACTCAATATATTGGCGCTAAAATTGATAAGCATGGCTCAATTACTATCCCTGCTCGCTTGGTCTCAGAGTTTATTTCAAACTTACCAAACGGTACTGTTGAGCTTGAAGTCAAAAATGAGCATCTTCATATTACTTCAGGTAAATTCTCATCAGTTATCAATGGTGTGGTGGCGGATGAGTATCCGGAATTACCAACAATTGATGAAAAAAATGCCATCAAATATGAAATCGATGTTGAAGATTTAAAGAAGGCGATAATTCAAACGAAAATTGCAGTTAGTTCTGATGTGACGCGGGCGGTTTTGACTGGCGTGTATTGGCATAATCACGAAGGCTCACTATATCTGGCAGCTACTGACGGCTATCGATTGGCAGAAAAAAGACTAGCTAAGTCTAATGATGAAGTATCGGCTATTATCCCCGCTTCGACACTTTCAGAGGTAAGTAAGAGTGTTGGTGAAGAGAAAAAAATCACCGTTCTCTTTGATGAATCTCAGGTATGCTTCAGAACGGGAGATATGGAAATCGTTAGCCGGTTGATTGACGGAAAATTCCCTGATTATCGTCAATTGATTCCGTCAAATTCAGAGACGGAAATCGTGATTAAAAAAGCTGATTTTAGCAGAGTGACAAAGATTGCAGCATTATTTGCGCGTGAATCTGGTGGCGGAATAACCGTGACCGCCTCAAAGGAGAACTCCCTATTATCTATCCACTCAATCGCATCTGAGTTAGGTGAAAATACTTCAGAAGCCTCAGCAGAAATATCCGCCGATGGTCAAGTAACACTTAATTCGCGCTATTTAACGGAAGTTCTGAATATTATTGATGCTGACGAAATTACATTCTCGTTTAATGGTAAATTATCGCCATGTGTCATCCGAGAGCAGATAAAAAACCCTGATTATACACACATTATTATGCCGCTTAAGAGCTAGTGGAAAATGGTGATAACCTAGATGCTGCTTCGGATAAAATTTCTTCTGGAATATTTTTAGTATTATAAGTAGTGTTGATTATTTGTGGTCTAGTTTTAATTGTCCATTTATTATTTTCTTTTTTTAATATGACAGTGTAGGCGTCTCCTGAATTTCTATCTATATCCTCTCTTTGATAGGTGGCGGCATACCAATCGATATTCTTTCCTAATATAATTTCCTTTTTAAGTATGAAAGATGATTTTAATTCTGGGTATTTAGTAAATAATACAGCTGAAATCTCATTTTTGTATTCGGCTATTTTATTGGACATAAATTTCTTGCTGTAGCTGGTTTTTATAGATACATCCTTGTCTGATCCTTCGACTGTAAATTCTGTGTAATTTTCATTTATATGTCCAGACTTAGATGAGGTTTTAATTATATATTTGCCATCTGATAATTTTATTTTAGTATCTCCTGCTAACGATATAATTTCGGTGTTATTTTTTGCATTATTGCGATATATTTTAGCCGATAAGTCTGGTTTGTCGAAAAATATCGAAATAGTATATGTTGGTCGAATGAAGAAAAAAGACAATAATAATAGTACGACTATTATAGAACTTATTATAATAATATTTCTTCGATTCATAAATTACTCCTTAAACGTATTGGCATAATTTCTAAAAACAATATTTAGTTTTGATGGATCAAATCCTTGTTCTTTAATTTTATTAATAGCAGCATTTCTATATCCTTCTATAGTATCGATCTCTACAATAATACCATTTGGGATATTTGGATCTACTCTATAGCCTATAGAATAGATTAGATTTTTGATAGGTAATTTTTTAATTATTGGATTTGCATCTTCTAATGCTTTTTGCTCGTCAACAAGTTTGTCTGTTGTAATTTTGTCTATTTCAGCGCCCCTAGAAGATGATTTTAACTCTTTAATTGCCTCTTGAGTAATTGGAATAAGTGAAAATACTATCCTTAGTGGTTTATCTTTCTTTACTTCTATATGAACGGTTTCGCTCTTAAATCCATCTCTAAATGCTTTAAAATCATATATTCCTGGTTCTAGATATATAATTTGTGATCCGATAATTTTTTTATTTTCTACGGTAATTTCTGCTTTATTTGGTGAGACTAATAAAAATACTGGTACCGTATTAATTCTGGATGTATATATG
>CAUUZR010000030.1:0-5566 GCA_963549685.1 uncultured Candidatus Saccharibacteria bacterium
CCGAGTGTGTATGTGAGGTTTAAGCTTAAGAACGAATCAACGAGTCTTAAAGCAGTTATTCTACACGGGACGGGTGGCTCGCCGGATGAAAATTGGTTTCCTTGGTTAAAAAAAGAACTGGAAGCGAGTGGCGTTGAGGTTTTTGTTCCAAGATTACCTGTTGGTGTAGAGCAAAATTTAGAGAATTGGAATAAGGCATTTACCGAGCAGATTCCTTTTGAACTCGACGGTGACACGATACTCATTGGACATAGTAATGGCGCAGCTTTCATGTTAAGTTTGTTGAATCAACACAGGAAAGAGCCGCTACTGTCCTCAGTTTTTGTGAGTGGTTTTTATCAAAACCTTGGGGGTGAGTTTGAACAGTTCGTCAAATCGTTTGTTGATATCGATTTTGACTGGTCATTGATTCGCAAAAATGCTGGTAAAGTTTTGCAGCTCCATGGTACGGACGATCCGTATGTTCCCATGAACAGTGCGGAAGAGCTATCGAGGCTTTTAGGTTCGGAAGTTGTGAAGATTGATGAAGGCGGTCATCTAAACGCTGCCGCTGGTTTTCTGGAATTTCCAGAGCTAAAAACACGGCTAAGCGCGATAATAGATTCAGATATTTCGGTTCTTGCCTGGACCACCACGCCATGGACGCTACCAGCCAACCTGATGCTTGCCGTCAATCCAGAGATGACGTATTGCGAAGTGATGGTGGGGGGTGAGAAGCTAATCATCGCTGAGGAAGCGTTGGAGCGCACTCTGCAGGATGAAAAGCACCGGCCGCTTGATTATGAAGTGCTACGCACTTTCCCAGGGAGCGAATTGGTGGGTAAGAAATACCAGCCGCTCGATACCGGCTCGACCTGGCCACAGAATGACAAAATCCACACCATTTACGCGGCGGATTTCGTCTCGCACGAGTCGGGTACGGGTATCGTGCACATCGCGCCGGCCTATGGTGAGGACGACTTTGAGCTCGCCAAAAGTTATGGTATCAGTGCTTTCCACGTCATCGACGACAATGGCTACTACACCGATGGCAACTACAAAGGCCTGGAGGTATGGGACAACAACAAATTCATTGCCAAAGATCTGAAGGAAAAGGGCGCGGTGTGGAAGATTGAGTACATTCGCCACGAATATCCGTTTAACCCGCGCAGCAAGCAGCGCATCATGTACCGGGCCATCCCCAGCTGGTTCTTTGACATCCAGGGGCAAAAACCGCTGATGCTGGAGCAGAACGAGCATATCAATTGGTTCCCGGCCCACCTCAAGCACGGCCGCTTTGCCAAGAATATCGAGCAAGCACCAGATTGGAACTTGAGCCGCGACCGCTTCTGGGCGACAGCCATGCCAGTGTGGAAGGGTGACCGCGGCACGGTGAGGGTGGTTGGCTCATACGCGGAGCTGAAGGAGCTGAGCGGCGCGGAGCTGGATGATTACCACCGTCCGTGGGTGGATGACATCACCTTTACGATTGATGGCGAAAAGTTTACCCGCATCGACAAAGTGCTGGACTGCTGGTTTGAGTCAGGTTCGATGCCGTTCGCGCAGCTGCATTATCCGTTTGAAAACCAGGCTAAGTTTGAGCAGAATTACCCAGCGGATTTCATCGTTGAGTACATTGGCCAGGTGCGGGCGTGGTTCTACTATGTGCATGCCGTCAATGCTGCTTTGGCGGAAATTGGTGCCTTTGGTGAGGCCGGTGCGCAGCACAAAAACGCTTACAGTAATGTCATCACCACCGGTGTGGTGGCGGGCAATGACGGCCGCAAGATGAGTAAGTCGCTTGGTAACTTTACTGACCCGAATGAGCTGATGGATAAGTTCAGCGCTGATTCCTTACGCTTCCTATTGCTGAGCAGCCCGCTACTTAACGGCGAGGACTTTGCTTTGCACGACAAGGATGTGGGCGACGTGGCGCGCAAGCTCAGTATGATCTGGAATATGTATGATTTCTTTACTATGTACGCGGAGGTTGATGGCTGGGAATTTAATGGCGAATTGAAAGATCCGCTGGGCGAGTTGACTAATCCGCTCGATATCTGGATCGTCAGTCGGTTGCATCAGCTGGTGGCTGAGGTTGAGCGTCACATGGATACCTACAATATTCCTGATGCGCTGAGCCCGATTACACCATTCCTTGATGATGCATCCAACTGGTATGTTCGTCGCTCACGCCGCCGCTTCTGGAAGTCGGAGGATGATAGTGATAAAAATGACGCTTACCGCACGTTGCACTATGTGCTATTAAAACTGTCTGTGCTGATGGCGCCATTTACGCCGTTCCTCGCTGAGGAGTTATATCAGAATCTCGGTGGTGGTGAAACATCGGTGCATTTACTCAACTGGCCAACCAATCATACGGTGGACGAGGCGGTACTGGATGCTATGGCTCGTACTCGTGAATTGATCAATAATGGTCTGAGTCTGCGCATGAAAAAGGACGAGTACCAGGAGTCTATTAAGGTGCGTCAGCCATTGCAATTTGCTTCATATGCGGGCAACAAACTTGACGATTACTATGAACAGATTATGGCTGAGGAGTTGAACGTTAAAGAGATCCGTCATATCGAGAAGTTGGATGAACACTTGGCGGATTATGACGTGACCGAAGGCATGATCAAGCCAGAGAATTGGATCGAAATTAGTAAGCAATTGACACCCGAGCTCATACGCGAAGGCCTAATGCGCGAAGTCGTCCGCCACGTCCAGAGTGCACGTAAGAAAGCTGACTTGCAGGTTGATGATCGGATTATATTGAAACTGACTACCTCTGACGATGAATTGCGCCAGTCGATAGATATTCATCAGGTAACGATTACTACAGAAACTTTAGCGATTATTGGTGAGACTGAGGAGAACCAAACGATTGTCAAAATAGAGGGAAAAGAGTTGGTGATCTGTCTACAAAAGCGCTAACTATTGACTTTTTATAAAGTTTATGCTATCATAAAAGGGTAGACTAATATAAAAAGCAAAAAATGAACATTTTTACAAAAATATTTTCCAAATCATTGGCATTCCAACCAGTTGATCCGCTAGCGGATGGATTGGGTGATCAAATAGCCGCCGAGCAACAAGAAAAGCAGGCGATTGATTTTGATGATGCGGAGTCAATCGATAATTTACAGCGATTTTGGTCAGAAGTGGAGGCAGATATCCACTCTGGTGGTGGGTTGGATTTTTCAAAGTAGATAGCTCCATTTAGTATGAGATTGGTGGTATAATAAACTCATGCTTGATGATATTATTTTCACGTTTATTGCTCGTGCCGGTGGCGGTGGCTCAGGTGGTGGTGGTTCCGGTGGTGGCGGTTTTTCTGGTGGTTCTGGTGGCTCGGATAGTGGTGAGGGTATTATACTGGCGTTTCCGGCCCTTATAGCGGGCGGTGTCGCTGGTTTTGCAAAAAAGAAGACTCGTTCAAAGTGGGCAGCATTTTGGATTGGCTCTGTCGTTGGAGTAGCTTTTAGTTTACTGTACTTAATTATTGGCGGTATATTCTGGTTTTTGCTCGCTATTGTATCTACGCTGGTTGGCGCTTATGGTGGTGTATCCTTTGATAGGTTGAGCGTATTTCGCAAAAATAGTAAGTCTGCTACGACAGTAGTTCACCAAGCTTCAGCTACCGATTCGATGTGGCAACCGCAGTATATTATCGATTACGCCACGCAAGTTTTTAATAGATTTCAATATGATTGGAGTAATCTAGACTCTGAGTCAATCCGTAAGTACACCACCCAACGCTACGCCAATCATGTTGGTTTAATGTTGTATGCTTTACATCAGATGGGGCGTAGAAACATTATGGATAAGGTGAAAATAGAAGAGATAATTTTCACCAATGCACATGATGATATTGATGATAAGAGTGATCGTGTCAGCGTTGGTTTTTTGGCACAAGCCGAGGATAGATTAGTAGATGTTGCGACTGGAAAGGATCTGTCTTATAGTAATGAAGAATTTGCCGAACAGTGGAATTTCGTTCGTGAAGACAATATGTGGAAGTTGGACAGTATTAATCAGTCCACTGAGGATGAAAGCACGTTGGTGAAAACTCTTCGGCAGTTTGCTGAAGATAATCAAATGTATTTTAGCTTAGATTGGGGTAAGTTGCTTTTACCAACACGTGGACAGCTGTTTCGTTCGAACAGGTTCTCCAGCACTGATGTGAATAATCATATTATTGGTTTTTGGGAGGGAGGAATTCTTGTCCAACTTTACACTTGTGGTGTGAGGACAGGGAATGGCTTTACTGACGAGGGACCTAGGAAGGACATGGTTTATTATTTGATTGGACAAATTGCTTTGCCGAAGTCTTACGGAGGTATTTTAATTGAAAGAAATAATAATATTCTTAAGAAAATGATGTCGCCACCAAAGGGTTATAAAAAAGTTAAATTAGAGTGGGGCGATTTTAATAAACGTTACAGTGTTTGTGCAACAGATACTGATAAGGTTACTAGCTTTGAATTATTAAATCCAAGTTTTATGGCGTGGTTATATGACCAAGATATTAAGGTTAACATTGAAGTGGTAGATAATGTAGTTTATTTATATGCTAAATTATCACAAAAAGAACAGCGTTATGCAGAAATGCTAGAGATTTTGAAGCGTAGCCATAAAGAACTTAAGATGTAGGAGTGATAATGAAACCAATAACTAAGGCAATTATTCCAGTGGCGGGTTGGGGTACACGCATGTTACCTATTACGAAAACCATCGAGAAATGTATGTTACCGATTGGTAATCGGCCACTAATTGATTATGTGGTGCAGGATTGTTTAGCGGCGGGAATTAATGAGTTTATTTTTATAGTCAGTGAAAATAGTTCGCAGTTGGAGGACTTTTATCGTAGCAATATTCAGCTTAATGATTATCTTAAGCGCAAAGGTAAAGTGGATTTATTGCCTTTAGTGGGGCCATTGCAAGCCAAAATGCATTTTGTAATTCAGCCGAGTTATGGCAAATATGGTACGGCTGTACCAGTGGCACTAGCCACCGATTATATTGAAGATGATGAGTCGGCAGTGGTGCTAATGGGTGATGATTTTATATATAATACTGATGGTTCAAGTGAGATAGCCCGATTGTTGGCGGCAACGCCAGCTAATGAATGTAGCTTGTTGGCAGCACAGGTAGCGCTAGAGGAGGTCTCAAGATACGGTGTAATTGCGGTTGATGATCAAGGGAATTACCAGAGAATTGTTGAAAAGCCTGATATCAATGAGGCGCCAAGTAATCTGATTAATATCAGCAAGTATGTTTTGACGAAAAAAGTTATTCAAATGTGTGCAGATGTTGAGATGTCATCACGTGGTGAGTATGAAATAACTGATGCGATCAATTCGTATGTAGATGGCGGTGGTATTATGCGAGTTGTGGCTGTGCAGGGTCAATATCTTGATGGTGGTACGCCAGAGGGGTGGCTGCATGCTAATCTGGTGATCTGCCAAAATAAATAACCCCTTGATTTTTATTGTAGGATTTGTTAAAATTGTCAGAGTAAATTGTAATAATTAAGGAACGAAATGAAAGCAGTCGTAAAAATCTCTGGCAAACAATATCTTGTCAG
>CAUUZR010000031.1:0-5269 GCA_963549685.1 uncultured Candidatus Saccharibacteria bacterium
TATGGCGTGGCAGGTTTGGCTGGTCTGGTGGTGTTTACGCCAGGCGGTGCAGGCGTGTATGAGGCGATTATGATTATATTTTTGAGCATGGCTGGCACGTCATCAGACTTGGCGATTGCGGGAATTATTTTGACTCGAGCGATCTTGGTGACAGGAACGATTACCTTGGGTTATATTTTTTATCAGCATGCGATCATAAAATACGGTAAGCCAAATGACACCAAGATTCATCGTTAGTGATTTCTTGGCAGTGGTCAATCAGTCTCTTGAGGCTTCATTTGATACGATTGAAATTGTTGGTGAAGTATCGAGTTTTAAGATCAATCAACAAAAATTTGTCTTTTTTGACTTGAGAGATGATGATAGTACGGTTAGCTGTTTTATGACACTCTGGCAACTTAGAATGCCGATTGAGGATGGTATGAAAGTTGTGATACGTGCTCAGCCAAAAATCACCAATTGGGGAAAATTTAGCGTGACGGTGCAGGAAATTCAGCCACTCGGTGAGGGTAATTTAAAGAAAAGTTTTGAAATTTTGAAACGAAAATTGTCAGCTGAGGGATTGTTTGATCAAGATCGTAAGCGGTCGTTGCCGAAATTCCCATCACGAGTCGCTATAATTTCCAGTCCACAAGCCGCAGGTTATGCTGATTTTATGAAAATTAGCGGAGAGCGTTGGGGTGGTGTGAAATTTATTGTCACGCCAGTGCAGGTGCAGGGTAAAGTGGCAGCGGATCAAATGATTCGGGCGCTAGAAAAGTTGAATCAATTGCCAGAATTGCCAGAGGTGATTGTACTAATTCGTGGTGGTGGTAGCGCTGATGATTTAGCGAGTTTTAATGATGAACTATTGGTTCGTGCGGTGGCGTCTAGCCGTGTGCCGGTGTTGACGGGAATTGGTCATGAAATAGATGAGAGCTTGTGTGATTTAGCGTCTGATGTGCGAGCTTCCACGCCGAGTAATGCTGCGCAAATTCTATTTCCGGATAAGCGTGAGGTTTTAGCGCAGGTTCACAGTGAGATTTCAACAGTGGCTGGTATGATAGCGGATCAGATTATGCGAAAGTCGGAAACTGTTAATCATCAGGTGATGGATGTGTTGGATATTTGGCAAAGAAGAGTGACGGAAAGTTTGGATAAAGTCAAAAACCAACAGCAGATTATAGCAGAGTATGATCCTGAAATGGTTCTAAGGCGGGGTTATGCGATGATTAGCGGGGAAAGATCTATTGGTAGTATTGTTAATATCACAACATCTAAAGAAATAATGGAGGCGGAGGTTATAAAATATGACAAACGATAAAACGATTGAGCAGTTAATGGCTGAAATTGATGAGCGAGTGGCTTGGTTTCAGGGTGATGATTTTATCCTAGATGAAGCTAAGGAAAGGTTTCTAGAGGTCAAACAGTTGGCGGAGCGAATTGAAAAGGTTTTAACAGAGATGAAAAACGAAATTGAGATGCTGGAAAAGGACTTGGAGTAATATCTCGTAAATAGTTGTGTGGTGATTCTTTACTTGATAGTAAACATAAGCTATAATAATTGTTATGAAAAGTATGAAACAAAAGGGATATGTCAATAGTTGGATGATTATGGCTATTGGGGCATTTGTGCTATTTCTGATTGCTGGAGGTTTTGCAATCTGGTCATTTATGGAATATTCACAAACCAAAAACGGAGTTTATGCTAGAGTTCAGGTGGAAACAGCCAAGGCTAAAGCTGAGCAGGCAGAAGATGATCAGAGGAAGTTCTCAGAAGACGCCAAAAACCCACGGATTGAGTTTGTTGGGCCAAGTGAGTATGGCCGAGTATCTTTCATGTATCCAAAAACTTGGAGTGTTTATATTGATAGAGACGGTAGTGACCGGGGTGATTACGTAGCTTATTTGCATCCAAAAGAAGTGCCGTCAATCCATAATAAAGAGAGCCGATTTGCTATGCGCTTAGAGATTATCAACAAGGATTTTAATACAGTTTTGAAAAATTACGAGCAAAAAGTTAAGAAAGGCGAACTGTCATCAAGCAGTGTCGAGTTTAACGGCATTGCAGCCACCAGAATTGATGGTGCGCTTTCTAAGGAGTTGCGCGGTACGGTGGTTTTGATGAAAGTGAATGATAAAACTATCCGTTTTTCAACCGATGCTGATACGTTTAAGCCGGATTTTGAAGCTGTTTTGAAGACACTGAAGATTGCTGGATAAATTATTTTTGCATCACTTTGGATAAAGTTGCTATACTATTATTATGGCAAGTGGAGAGTGGAGTGATACTGATGTTGGTGGCCTGCCGAGTATTGTTGTGGCGGCGCATGAATTGAAGGCTCCGTTAGCGTTGATTCGTCAGTTGACATTGTTATTGGATGACTTAGGTGATGAGGATAAGGCTAGTTATTTTAGAAAACAGATAGTGCAGACTTCTGATCAGGCTTTACAACTAGCGAATGACTTGGCAAATGTCGGTAATTTATCACCGACACTATTTCCGCTAGAGCCAGTTAACCCATTGTCGGTTTGTCGGCAGATTGCGCTGGAAATGAAGCCGATGACGTCTTTGTATAATCGGCAGATTTCGTGGCCAAAGATTAATCGACCTCATAGCGGTAAGTTGATTTTGGCTAATAGGAAATTATTAGAGCGTATTTTGATAAATTTTTTACATAATGCCATGAAATACACCGAGCAAGATACCAAAATTGCGGTAAAAATGATGCAGTATCAAGATAAGGTGCGGATCAGCGTGCGTGATTTTGGGCCAATGATGAGCTTGAGAGAATATCGCCAATTACTCAATGAAATGGAAATGCGAAAAACTGTACGAACTCGCCCAGAGAGTAGTGGGTTGGGGATTTATGTCGCTAATCAGTTTGCGCGTGCTATGTGCGGGCAAATTGGGCTAATTCGTCATCGTGATGGATTGACGTTTTATGTTGATTTACCAATTAGTCATCAGATGAGTTTATTATGAAAAAAGTCTTGATTATAGAAGATGATGTGTCATGGCAGAAGTTGCTGAGTAATTATGCGGAGGATGTTGGCGCAGGTGTGAAATGTGTGGTTTCGGCTGGTCAGGCAATAGAGATGATTGATAAATGGCATCCTGATATATTGATTTTGGATATGTTGCTGGCGGGTGAAACGGGTGTAGCTTTGCTTAATGAAATAAAATCTTACACTGATTTGGCAAAATTACCTGTGCTGATTTGTAGTAGTGTAGCGTTTCAAAATAATGAGCTGGCGCCGTTTCAGGTGGCTGGGGTGTTTAATAAATCAACCATGTTTCCAGATGATATAAAATCTAGTATTAAAGAGGTGTTATATGGCGCAGAGTGAGAGGCTAAAGGCGATTATTTTGCGTCGGACAAATTATGCGGAAGCAGATCGGATTTTGCAATTAATCACCCCCAGAGGCAGGCGCAGTGTAATTGCCAAAGGAGTACGGCGAGAGCGGTCAAAATTAGCAGGTGGAATTGAACTATTGGCGGTTTGTGACGTGGTGATTAATCAAGGACGGGGAGAGCTGGGATTATTGACGTCGGCACGCTTGGTGGAATTTTATCAACACATTTTGGAATATTATGAGCGAATGCAATTTGCCTATCAAGCGATGAAATTAGTATCGTCGGCAAGTGAGTCGGTTGATGAGCCAGAATGGTTTCTTATAATTCATCAGGTTTTAGCTAATTTGAATAATCCAGCGGTACCACAACAATTAATAGAGACGTGGTTCTATATCCAATATACTAAATTGCTTGGTGAGGAGTTGAATTTACAAAATGATGTAACGGCGCAACCACTTGAGTCAGGAAAATTATATATGTATGATATGGGAGAGAAAGCTTTAAGATTAAGTGAGCAAGGTGAAATTGGGGCTGATCATATTAAATTTTTGCGATTAGTACAGGCTAAACAGCTGACAGCGGTGGCGCAAATAGGTGGAATTGATGGAATCTTGGCGGATTGTTGGTTATTAGCTCGGCAACATGTGGCGCTATAAAGATAATTAGTTTGTTTCGTGGTATAATTTTAAATTAAGAGGATAGTTTTATCGCCGTGTTGCCAACACGGGGAAAGGATGATGATGAGTCAAGCAAAAATGGAAGATATTATTAGCCTGTGTAAGCGCCGTGGCTTTATTTATCAGGGGTCGGATGTCTATGGTGGTCTTTCTGGCACCTGGGATTATGGCCCGCTGGGGGTGCAACTGAAGCGTAATATTATGAATTTGTGGTGGCGTCGTTTTGTTGATGAGCGTGACGATATGTACGGCGTCGATGCGGCGATTCTGATGAATCAGAAAGTCTGGCAGGCGAGTGGGCATGTCGATACGTTTTCTGACCCATTAGTGGAATGTAACCACTGCAAGGCACGTTTTCGTGAAGATCATCTGCTCAAAGACCAAAAGGAAAGATTGGACGAGTACGAGACTCTCGCTGATAGCATTCAATGGTATCGTGAACATGCTACGGCGCCGAATTTTTATGACGAGATCAAAGAAAAAGAGCCTGAGCTGTTCAAAAAAATATTGGACATGGAGCTTGGTCCAAGTGAAATTGATATCGAGGAAGCTGGCTATTTTGGGCTGAAAGAATGGCCTCGTGTACTGAAAATGATTAAATGTCCTAACTGTGGTGTGCGAGGCGACTTTAGTGAACCGCGGCAGTTTAATATGATGTTTAAGACATTTGTCGGTGCTAGTGGACAAAATGAGTTATCAATTGACGAGATGACAAAAGATACCGACAGTAAGTGTGATTCCAATGAAATGAAGGCTATCACCTACGATCCACAGTCGATTTCTTATCTTCGTCCCGAAACCGCCCAAGGTATTTTCACTAATTTCAAAAACGTCGTCGATAGTTTCTATCCGAACTTACCGTTTGGTATCGCTCAGCAGGGCAAGGCCTTTCGTAATGAAATTGCACCGCGCGACTTCGTCTTCCGCTCTCGAGAATTTGAGCAGATGGAGATTGAATATTTCGTCGACCCTGAGCATTGGCAGGAGGCGTTTGATGAATTGCTGGCGGCGACACATGTGTTTTTGGCAGAGTTAGGTCTGAAGCCAGAGCATATCCACGAACTGGACGTGCCGGCGGAGGATCGAGCGCACTATAGCAAAAAGACGATCGACATCGAATACGATTATCCGATTGGTCGTGAGGAGCTGATGGGCATCGCTTACCGGACTGATTTTGACCTGATGAACATCCAGCGCGCCAGTGGTAAGAGTATGGAATATACCGTCAAGGGAAAGAAAACAAAATTTGTTCCG
>CAUUZR010000032.1:0-4979 GCA_963549685.1 uncultured Candidatus Saccharibacteria bacterium
TGTAATGCTTCGCCCAATTTTTTCAAATCAAATCGCCCGTCGCTCATCCGCTCATCAAGTAGGCCATCTTTGACCGCCGCTTTAACAAATTTTGGAAACTCCCGGTCATGCAATTTCTTTAACTCGTCTGCCGTCTCGTAATCGCCCAGAATATTCTTATAAATAGTCTTTAGTAACAAGCGAGCTGCGATTTTATCATAATCTGGATCATCTTTGACGTTCTGTAAAACCGTCTGAATCACCGCCTCATCCAGCTGCTCGGTGGTAATCCCGTCAAATAGCGTCAGCTGCAACTCGGTCGCCACCTGCACCACCTTAGAAATCTGATCCGGCAAGCCCTCACAAGCTTTCAGAATAGCTTCATTAATTTTATTGGCATCAAACGGCTCTTTTGTACCATCACGCTTGACTACCGTAATATCCGCCATAACCCTCTCCTTTTAGTTATTTTGCTAATTTTTGACACACAAAAAACCACCTCATTAAATACTCTAATATTGACGAGACAATTTATTTGATATTCTGTCTATTTTACTAAACACTATATATCTAGCGTCTACATCTTATCATAAACGCTATATATGGTATTTGCAATAGGTTTGGTAAAAATTACAATAAAGCTAATTCCTGGCGGAAGGACGGGGATTCGAACCCCGGAGACCCCGTGAAGAGCCTACACACTTTCCAGGCGTGCCAGTTCAACCACTCCTGCATCCTTCCTTACTTATATTATACAAAAATTTGACCAATACCGCCAATACCAGTAAATGATGTATTTTTTACATGAAGCTTATCTCGTTTATGATTGCAAAAACAGTCTAATCACATCTATAATAGGTCTAAATGAATGAAACTACGCCACCACGAATTAAACTAGTTGGTGTCACTAAAAAATTTGGTTTTGGTGACGCTGAGTTTAATGCGCTTGACGGTGTTGATTTGACTGTCAAAAAAGGTGAATTTATTGCCATCATGGGACCCAGTGGCTGCGGTAAAACTACCCTACTGAACATCATCGGCTTATTGGATCAGCCATCCAGTGGTGAATATTACCTAGATGATAAATCTGTTAATAATCTTTCTTCCCGTCAACGCGCCAAAGTTCGCTCAAGCAATATCGGTTTTGTATTTCAAAATTTCAATCTTGTGCCACGACTGAGTGTTTTAGATAATGTTGCCTTACCTTTAACCTACAAAGGTATGCGAAAATTGAAACGTATTCAGGAAGCCAGTCGAATCTTAAAAACCTTCCATCTCAGTGAACGTGAATATTATATGCCTCATCAATTATCTGGTGGTCAAGTGCAACGGGTGGCAATCGCCCGAGCCTTGGTTAATAATCCATCAATTATTTTAGCTGACGAGCCAACTGGCAACTTGGATAGCAAATCCAGTCGCTTGATTATGGAAGAATTGGCTGACATTCATCGTCGTGGCAATACTATCATTATGGTGACTCACAATCCAGAAATAACTTCATACGCCAGCCGAGTAATTACCATGCTTGACGGTAAGATTGACACTGATGAAAAGATTAAGAATCGAGAGATTTTTAGTCAAAAGTTAATTGTAGCTGATGACGATAAAGAGCCAAAAACTCCTGATAATAAACCGAAAAAGTCTAGTGGACCAAAGCCGAAAAAACCTATTTTCAAGAAAATCAAACGGCGGAAAAATAAGAAGGTAAAATCATGAAAATTCTCCTAAAAAATCATTTTGAAAATGCCTTTGAAGCCATGCGTGCCAATCGAGGACGAACTCTACTAACAATCACTGGTATGGCAATCGGCGTAGCCAGCATCACCGCCACATTATCTATTGCGGGCGGTTTTAGCAAACTCTTTAGCCAACCGACCACCAACAATGATTTACCGCTAGCTGTCATCAGGTCTGGTAATGAAAAGATTAATAACCCATTAACTGAAACCACCCAGCTCACTCACGTTAACACTTTAACCAGCCAAGATGTCCACGACATCAATAAAATTACTGACACCAAAGCGGCGCCAATTGCTTTTATGAATAGCAATTTAAAATCCAAATACCATCAGGTAAATGATGTCAAAATAATCGGTAGCACCAAAGAACTGCAAGATATCGCTCAACTCCAATTGCGTGATGGACAATTTATTGGCGATACTGGTGGAGTAGTTATCGGTGAACAACTGTCAATCGACTTGTTTGCTACAGAAAACTCCATCGGTAATGTCATAACTATCAGAGGTGAATCGGTGATTGTCGTTGGTGTACTGAAAAGAATTAAACAGCCGATCAAACATCTTGATATTGATTTCAATTCAACAATTATCATGCCACTTGCTGTCAGTAAAAAATTTACTCAAGATGCGCCCCAAATCCAGCAAATAATTTTAACTAGCAAGAGTCACAATCAATTAAAAACCTCTCTGGCTGAAGCTGATAAAATTCTGGAAAAAAATCATTATTCCAACAAAGATTGGCGCATTTTGACAGGTGATGAGATTGACGAACCAAAAACTAATTTATTAAACTTTTTATCTATTTTCTTGATTATGGTAGGGGGCATCTCCTTACTAGTCGGCAGCGTTAGTATTATGAATATCATGATCGCCAACGTCGCTGAACGTCAAAGAGAAATTAGTATTCGACGAGCAGTTGGCGCTACCGGTATTCATGTTATCAACCAATTCTTAATTGAATCGGCAATTATTGGTTTATTGGGCGGCGTTTTAGGCTATCTAATTGGTCTAGCCGGCGTATATGTCGCTAGCTTTTACTTACCATTTACACCATTTATTTATTGGCAAACCGCTATTTTAGTCATTAGCCTGTCAATCATCATCGGTGTGACAGCGGGTATTTATCCAGCTATTCGTGCCGTCAAGCGTAATCCGATCGATTCGCTACGCTACTGAGGCTAAGCTCTTTTTTCAATTTCTCAACCAACACCACCGGTGCTGGATCAACACCATTCAAGATCGCTGTGTAGATACTGGCTGAATCACCCAAGGTCAAGCCCCACAGTAATTGTTGCATTAAAGTCTCGCCCTTCAGTTCAACCACGGTAGCTTTTGGTCGTTTACCGCTCAATAATCGATCACTCAGCTCCATTCGTTCTCTAATACGTTGACGCTCCAAACTACTGTGCAGATCAATAATTGCAAACGGTTTCTCTACTGGATGAGATGACCAACCGATAAATTCATTATGGTTAAACTCTGGATATTGATTCCAAAAAGCGACGTTCTTGGCAGATTCATTCCAGCTAATTTTCCATTTATACGCCAACGGCCAAGTCAATTCACCAGCAAAAAACACCGGAGTTTTGCCAATTGTTAATTTGGCTAATTGTTTAGCGTAATTGTCGATCTCTGGCACATCAACTGACCATTTTTTTACTTCTTGACTCAACCATTCGCCAGCAGACGCCACTTGTTGATATAAATCACCATCAACCACACAAAATTTCTCTAATAACTTCAGCAAAGCTCTCAGATGATAGATTGTCGACATTCTAGGCTGTGCACCAGCGGGAATTGCCGTATAGACCACTCCGTCTTGATGTGCCATAGCCAATAGGTCGCCACCAGTTGCCACCACCGCCACGGTAGCCCTTTTTTGCCGTGCCTCATGATAACAACTAATCGTTTCCTCAGTATTACCAGAATGACTAATCGCAATCACTAAACTATTTTCGTTCACAAAACCCGGTAAATCATAACCCTTAACCACCTCAACCGGAATATGCAACCAGCCAGCTGTTAGCACCTTAACCATATCTGCTGCCAGCGCTGAACCGCCCATACCAGCGATAATAACGTTGTGAAAATTACATACAGAAAACTCACCATGAATTTCAGGTTCAAAATAAGCCTGACTTGGCACATTTAAGACACCTGCTAATGAATCGCTAGTATCCCGCTGTTTTATAACATTTTTATCATCCAACATCTTGCTTTTACCTACTTAATCATGCTACAGTATACCATATAAGCATAAGTAATGTAATCTAAAGGTGGGTAAAATGGATTTACAAACTAATCAAACAATCAGTGACGACCAAGAATTGGCCAAGGTTCTAGCTGGTGTGTCGGTGGAACCAGATGGTATGAAATTTGAGGAAACCAACACCGCTACTGCTAACAGTGCGCCAGCGGTTAACCCTGCTACAGCACCGGATCCAACAACTACGCCAGTAGTAGACGCAACAGCACCGTTGGATCCAACAGCTACGCCAGTAGCAGACGCAACAGCACCAACGGCCGTCATCGACTCAGATTTGGACACCATTAAGCAAACTGCGCTTAATGAACTGCGTCCGTTGATTGGTAAATTAAATGTCTCACCAGAGGAAAAATTTGATACTTATCTATTACTATTGCGCTCCACTGATGACAAAGACCTAATCGCACCAGCTCATGAAGCAGCCGTATCAATCGTGGATGAAGCTCGCCGCGCTCAAGCCTTGCTCGATATAATTAAAGAGATTGATTATCTATCAAACTCAGAAAAATAATTCTATTAAAATTAAAGCCCACCAAAATACCCGCCCAAATCCAGGCGGGTATTCTTTCTTTCTCTTTATATTATTTCTTAGCTTTTTTAGTCAAGTGTGCTTCCAGCAATTTGGTCTTTGGTGCGGCAATATGGGCGCCGAACTCTTCAACCATCTTGTTGCGTTGTGCTTGACGATGTTGCCAGTAATAAGCTACACCCATGCCAGCGGCCACCAACACACTCATCACAGCTATCATCGCAGTTGGACCAGTGTGTGGCAATTCGCCTACTGGGGTAACTGGTGTTTGTTGACAATCATCCATGTTGGTAGAGTGTTTAGAACCGTCAAACTCTTTACCCTTGATTTCAATAATCTTTTTAGTAGAAAGCTCACAGACCTTAACCTTTGACTCAGCACAATCTTTCATATCTTTTGAGTGCTTAGTTTTGTCAAATTCATTGTCTTTGATTGAGATGATCTTTTTAGTAGCAAGCTCACAAAC
>CAUUZR010000033.1:0-4904 GCA_963549685.1 uncultured Candidatus Saccharibacteria bacterium
ATCCGAGCCGAATTTCGGGCAATTATATGAAGGTGATGGGTCTGGTGATCATCGGTTATATCAAGAAGTGGCACTAGGATTTGGTGGCTATAAAGCTTTAAAATTGGTTGGTATAAAACCGGCAGTCATTCAGCTGAACGAGACAGCAACAGTGTTCGCTGCTTTGGCGCGACTGGATGAGCTTTGCACCAATGGTATGAATTTATATGAAGCTATTGTTTACGTCAGGAAGCATACACTTTACACCAATCACACATTACTGCAAGCTGCTGAACCAGAATTCTTATTGTCGCAATTTGAGAAATTGGTATTGCCAAATATTCGAAGTAATGCCGTTCGATCTTGGGTGGTTGAGCAATTTAAAAATGATAGGTTAAGACCCAATATGCTAGCAATTGAACTAACTGAGGCAAAAAACGGCGTCAGCCAGTTGCATGTGCGAGTAGCTAATTTTCGGGATCGTAATAATGAGAAAGTTAAATTTCACGCTGTTACTAACGGTATTGATTTAGATACTTGGGTGTTACCAGAGATTCTACAAAAATATCAAGAGTGGGGAATTATTGATAAATTCGGTCTACCAACTGACGATTTTCAAACTAAAATTGACCAAATTCCTGCCTCTGATATTAAACAATTGAAACGAGCTGGTAGATCAGAATTAAATAAGATTCTAGCGAATCGTAAAGATCAGTATAATCAGAGTATTCAATTGCCAAATGATGCTGTAGTGTTTGACTTTAAGCGACGATTTGCTAATTATAAACGACCATACATGGCGTTTGAGAGGCCAGAGACATTAAAACAGATCTTAACCAGTCATAATGCGCATTATATTTTGTCCGGTAAAGTTCATCAAGGTGACACCATGATGTATCAGCGACTGCTAGAGATTTTGAGAATGGTTGATGGTGATGTAGTCTTGCGTCAGCGAGTGCATTATATCCAGGATTATGACGAAGAGGTTGGTCGGGCGCTTGCTGTAGGTTCGGATATTGCTATTAATGTGCCGATAATCGGCTTAGAGGCCTGTGGTACGTCATGGGAAAAAGATATTGCTAATCTGAAAGTTTTGATTTCAACTAGTGATGGTGGTGTGGCGGATATTAAACCAATTGCTTGTATGGAAGTTTCTGGTAATAATTATGAAGCTGAAGTCACCTCTCTTTACACTAATATGTATAAGGCTGCTGTTGCTGTTAAAAATGATATTATGCTGGAGAAAAATATCCGCCGACAACTTAAAGCTTACTTGCCGATAATTTCTGGCGCCAGGATGATGAAGGACTATTTGAAATTCTTATTTCCGCCACGGTCTTAGGTTTATTCGTTAATGACTTCAATTTGAGCGCCGAGTGAATTTAATCTTTCGGCTAGTTCCTCATAGCCACGGTTGATAGAGTAGACATCACGTAAAATTGATGAGCCTGGTGCGGCTAACATGGCTAATAAAATGACAACTGATGGTCGTAATGCAGCTGGTGATATTATGTCAGCAGATTTCCACCTTGTTGGACCAGTGATGTAAACACGGTGTGGGTCAACTAATTCAATTTGGGCATTTAATTTTGTTAGCTCGGTGAAATAAATTGCTCGGTTTTCGTAACTCCAGTCATGAACTAAGGTGCGTCCTTTCGCCATGGTAGCGATTAGGCCAAGGAACGGCAAATTGTCCATATTGATACCCGGAAATGGTAAAGCGTGTAGCTTGTCTTTTGCGGCATGTAAGACCGAGTGTTTAAGCGCAATATCCACTAGGCGAGTTCGTCCGTTATTCGCATAATATTCATCGCTTATTTCAAATTTTAAGCCCATGCCAGATAGTGTGGCTAATTCAATTTCTAGAAATTCAATTGGCGCACGGCGGATGGTAATCTCTGAATCAGTAACTACAGCAGCGGCAATAAAACTCATCGCTTCAATTGGGTCTTCTGATGGATAATAGTCAATGTTTTTATTGATGGACTTGCGACCAGTGATTTTTAGGGTGGTTGTGCCAATTCCTTCGATTGTAACGCCTAATTTTTCTAAGAAAAAACAGACATCTTGCACCATGTAATTTGGGCTAGCATTGCGAATAAGGGTGGTATGCGGGTCAAGTGCTGCCGCCATAATAACGTTTTCTGTTGTGGTGTCGCCACGTTCGGTTAAAATAATGGTTTTATCACCGGTTATTGGATTGACAGTGGCGTGATAATAGTCACTCTCAGCTTTTACTTGCATGCCAAAAGGAGACAGGCCGGTTAGATGTGGTTCAATAGTGCGTTTGCCGAGGTTACAGCCACCCGCAAATGGTAGACGAAAATCGTTATATTGATGCAATAATGGACCTAAAAACATCAGGATGGTTCGGGTTTTTTTGGCCGCTTCTACATTCATATTTTCCAGCTTCAGCTGAGTTGGTGGCGTAATTTCTAAATCATTATCTGGCAACCAACGTGTTTTGACGCCAATCGAATTTAATACTTCGATTATCCGATTAACTTCTTCAATTCGTGCTACTTTCCGCAGAGTCGTCTTGCCTTTATTAAGCAAACTGGCACATAAGAGTCCGACAGCAGCGTTTTTACTGGTTTTAATGCGAATTTCACCAGATAATTTATGACCGCCATGTACTTTAAAGTTGGTTTTACCAGTTTTGTTAATCAGCATAATATTATGGCTAAGAACTTCAGAAATCCGAGCCAGCATCTCAAGGCTGAGATTTTGCTTGCCACTCTCAATGCGATTAATGGCACTCTGTGAAGTGCCTAATTCTGCCGCTAATTGTGCCTGTGTCAAGTTTTTTCTTTGACGATTCTCAGCGATGAGAATACCAATTTTTTGCAAATAGTTGTTCGCATTCATGATTATTATATATCATAAGTGATATATAATATCAATGGTATAATGGAGAATGTGAAAGAATTAAACGGCTTAGAGCTGGCAGGCTTTATAAAAAATAGGCAAGCTAAACAGGTGCGGGCTTTACGTCAGGCGCATCATATTCAGCCTCGATTAGCGATTGTGACTGATGTGGAGAATCCAGTTATTGAAACTTACATGCGTCTTAAACAACGTTATGGCGCTGATATCTTGATTGAGACAGAGATTTATCGAACGGATGACGATAATATAGAAAAATTGATTGATGAATTGAATGATCGTGATGATATTCAAGCGATCATTATTCAGTTGCCAACTAGTAATCCTCTGCGGGTTGATGATTTGTTGCAACGGGTACGTCCAGAAAAGGATGTTGATGGTTTGAGGCGTGATAGCTTATTTGATGCAGCGACGCCGATAGCCATTAATTGGTTGCTGGCGGGTTATAATATTAATTTAGCCCAGAAAAATATTGCTATTGTGGGTTGTGGTAGGTTGGTTGGTGCGCCATTACGACGCATGTGGCAAAATTCTGGTTATAAAATAACAACTTTCGGTAAAGGCGACGATTTAACTCAATTGCAGGATTACGAGGTGGTTGTTTCGGCGACTGGCGTACCGGGTTTGATAAAAAGCTCGATGATCAGACAGGGTGCCGTAGTAGTGGATGCTGGCACGGCGTCGGAAGATGGGGTGATTGTTGGCGATGTAGATGATGCCGTCAGACAACGAGACGATATTATCATTACGCCAAAAAAAGGAGGCGTTGGACCATTAACGGTTGCAGCGCTATTTGACAGCGTGATTCAAGCTTGTCTTAAGATTGCTAATAAAAATTAGGCATTTACGGCAGATTTGACACGTTCAACGACTTGTCTAGGTGTTAGATTGGCTTTAACGATATAACTATGAATGTTCAAATCCTTTAATTCGTCTGAAGCTTCTTCTTCACCCAAGTTTGTTAAGATAATCACCGGAATTGATTTGCCCCAATCGTGTGATCGGATAGCTTTTAGAGCTGTTACGCCGTCCATCTCTGGCATTTGTAGGTCTAGTAGAATGATATCTGGTTGAAATTCTTCTACTAATTTAACACCGATTTCTCCGTTAGCGGCTAGTCGTACATCAAATCCATCAGCTTCAAACTTCATGCGATACATTTGGCTAATTGTTGGGTCGTCTTCAATAATGGCGATTTTTATCATAACTAAATTATAACATATAAATAAAAAACCAAACGAGGTGTATAATAAACATTAGCATGATAAGAAATCGATTTCCAAAATCTCGACAAAGCCGTATTCTGAGTAAATTACTTAGTCAAGATAGTTGTCAGGTTGATGATTTTTTGCGTGGTATTGAGGTGATTTTGACAAGGGCGACGAATTTACAGATTTTAACTAAACGAGTTTGTAATTATATCACTACCAATCTTCACGCCAAAAAAGTAAAATTCTGTATCCCTGGCAGGGGTATCTATGGGCGTCAAGGATTGATTCGTAGTCAGATTATTGATGATGATGTGCAAAAAATTATCGAATACTATCAGAAAAATTATGATTTTCCAGAGGTGATGCTGGATAATACAGAAGATGATTATTTGCAGAAATTATTCAAGCTTCACCAAACAAAAATTATATTACCGTTGATATATCAAGGGCAGGAAATTGGTATTTTGCTGATAGGCGAGCGGGAAAAGGGCGAATATAGCAAGTGTGATATACAGACACTGGAATATATAGCCGGTGAACTATCAGTGGCAATTATGAATGCGCTCTCAATTGAAGAGATACGTGAACTTAATGAAAGCCTGAAGCAAAAAGTCGAGGCGGCGACCAAGGAGTTGAAAGAGAGTAATCGTCAGTTGCAGAAATTAGATGAGGCAAAAAATGATTTTATCTCTATGGCTTCACATCAGCTACGGACACCGCTGACTAGCATTAAGGGGTATCTAGATATGATTTTACAGGGCGATCTGGGCGATATTTCGCCGACTCAGCGGGCGGTTTTGGAGGAGGCGTTTTCTTCTAGTGAGCGTA
>CAUUZR010000034.1:0-4650 GCA_963549685.1 uncultured Candidatus Saccharibacteria bacterium
CGAATGTTCCTTGGGCTAATTAAGAAAGACGATAATATAGTTGACCAGTTAAAGCACGAATTCATGAAATATGTGCAATTTTTATCAGCGTCGTCATTTTGCGATAATTTGCAGGAAGCGTTGGTTAGGTGCTCGCATAATTATGAGCAAGTGTTGTTGGGTAGAGATACTCTGAATTCAATTCTCGGCGGCTGTGTTATTGGTGGCAAAGGGTGGCTAAAGATGGCAGACAATACGCTAATCGGGCAGATGCTTAAGGCGATCGAGATAGACGTTTACGATATTTAAGAATTATATTTTGCTATACTGTAATCATATGCGTAGCTTCCTCCATATGACAAAAACATCGAATCAAGCAGAAATAACTGTTAAAGATGTCTTCACTGTTGATTTTTTACCCTTCTTGTTATCTATCGTCACTATGGTACCACTGTTATACGGAGTAGGCTGGCTTGTTGGCAGTGCTGACCCCAGGCAGGGAGTTCCCGGTTATTATATTCAGGTACTATTCATGGAAAATCCTTTTGTTGAGTTCATCATGGTCGCCGCTGCCTGCTTTATCGCTGTCGGACAAAAACCACAGGCACGCTTCTGGTCGGCAATGGGAGTAGCTACATTCATCGCTCTAGTTGATGCACCAAACTTTCTTTGGCATATTGATATTAGCGGCTATTTAAGTATTTTCGCTAGCATTCTTTTAATGATCTCTGGCTGGCGGCTATGGGATTATTACGAAGTGCGTAAAATACACGAGCTACCTGAACCACGACTGACAAAATCGGCGTTTGTTACCTATATAGTAATCGCCATTTTATCAATAATTTTATTGATACCGTATCATTCCTAATATATGACAAAAGCTCTTGCATTTCACCCCTAATCTATGCTAAAATATCAAAGTTAATAATAATTCACGAGGAAAGGTGAGTATGAGTCTGAGTCGAATCGGAAAACTGCCCGTGGCGATTCCTGCGGGTGTGACAATTACGGTTGACTCTGGTGATGTGGTCGTAAAAGGCCCAAAAGGTGAGCTGAAACAGTTCATTACACCAGCTGTCGACGTAAAAGTCGAGGACGGACAGGTTACGGTTCATCCTAAGGATGAGTCAAAAACCGCTCGCGCCCAGCATGGTCTGATGCGCGCACTTATCAACAATATGGTTATCGGCGTAACCCAAGGTTTCGAGAAGAAGCTTGAGGTCAATGGCGTCGGTTTCCGCGTGAGTTCCAGCAACAATGAGCTGGATATGATGCTGGGTTTTTCACATCCAGTCAAATATAAAGCCCCAGAGGGTGTTACGGTCACTAATGACAAGATGACTATTATTGTTAGCGGTATTGACAAGCAAAAAGTCGGTCAAGCAGCTGCTGAAATTCGCGCTCTGAAGAAACCTGAACCATACAAGGGTAAGGGTATTAAGTATGCCGACGAGCAGATTTTGCGCAAGGCAGGAAAGACAGGTAAGTAATCATGACTGAAGATAAGAAATTACTCAACCGAGCTCTTCGCAAAAATCGTGTTCGTGCTAAGATTTCAGGCACAGCTGAACGCCCACGCTTGAGCGTGACGATTTCTAATACGCACGTTTCAGCTCAATTGATTGACGATGTCAAGCAACATACCGTCGTCGCTGCTACTACCGTTGGCGCTAAAGCTAAAGGTGCGATGACTGATAAGGCTGCGCAGGTCGGGGCTGATATCGCTAAAAAAGCAAAGAAAGCTAAAATTACTACAGTAGTGTTCGATCGCAATGGTCGCCAGTACGCTGGTCGCCTTAAGGCGTTGGCCGAAGCTGCACGTAAGGAAGGATTGGAGTTCTAGTATGGCTGAAAAAGCAAATACTACCCCACGTGCCGAGGAACGAAAACCTCGCAGTCCACGTGGTGGTCGCCGCGATGACCGGCGAAATCGGCGTGATGATACACCAGTTGCGCCAAAAGAATTTGAAGAATTGGTGATCAATATCGATCGGGTTAGCCGTGTGGTAAAAGGTGGTCGCCGCTTCCGCTTTAAGGCGCTAGTGGTGGTTGGCAACCATAAGAACAAGGTTGGTGTTGGTGTTGCTAAAGGTGCAGATGTTCAGTCAGCTGTCGCCAAGGCAACTGATGTGGCTAAGAAACATTTGATCAACTTGCCTTTGAATGGCGAAACAATTCCACATGATAGCGAAGTTAAATTTTCAGGTGCTCGGGTGTTAATTAAACCAGCTGCTCCTGGTACAGGTATCATCGCTGGTGGTGTAGTGCGACAAATTATCGGTGTAACTGGTATTCGTAACTTACTTACTAAATCGCTTGGTTCAACCAACAAGGTTAATATCGCTTATGCAACAATCGAGGCGTTAAAATCACTAGTGCCACGTGAAGAATGGTTGAATGCACGACCATCTAAAAAAGCAGTAAAAAAGGAGGCTAAGTAATGAAATACAATGATCTCCAGATTAGTGCAAATAAAAACAGGAAGCGTGTCGGTCGTGGCATCTCTGCTGGTCAAGGTAAAACCGCTGGTCGTGGTACTAAAGGGCAAAACGCCCGAACAGGTAAGAAATTGCGAACCATGTTCCAAGGTGGTCAACGACCATTAGCACAAGCTGTGCCGAAGGCTCGTGGTTTTAAGAGCTTGCGAGTACCAGCTCAGGTTGTTTACAGTGACCGATTAAATGATTTGAAGGGTGATATTGATAATTTTGCTTTATATGAAGCTGGTTTGGTTTCAACGCCATTCCATAAAATTAAAGTAATTGCTCGGGGTGATTTGACCAATAAAATTACACTTAAAACACAGGCTGCGTCAAGTAGGGTAGTGGCGATGCTCGAGGAAGCTGGTGGTTCATTTGAGAAGATTGCAACACCACTGCCAAAATCTGCTAAAGAAGCTGAAGCTGAAGATAGTAAAAAATAATCTATCTTGTGTATAGTGAAATACCCTGTCTAAGACGGGGTATTTTTATTGCGATTATACCGACAGATATAGTCATGAATAATTTTAGATAAAACAATCGTAATCTATGGAAAATCATTAACAATTACGCTATACTAAGAAAGAGTTAATGAAGATAAATTCCAAATGATAGAGGGGTAAACGAAGATGATGAGCTGGAAGACTGTGTGGCGGTCACTGAAAAATAAAGATATGCAGAAACGACTATTAATTGTTGTTGGTTTGATAGTAGTCTATCGATTATTAGCACATATTCCAGTGCCGTTAGCCGAACCAACACAACTAAGAAGTGCGATTTCATCCATTCTGGGACAAACTGATCTCGGTGGAATCTTGAATTTACTTTCAGGTGGTGCGTTGTCCAGTTTTTCTTTAGTGCTGGTTGGTCTTAGTCCGTTTATTACCGCCAGCATTATTATCCAGCTACTTTCAAAGGCTATCCCCAAGCTAGAAGAGCTTCATAAAGATGGCGAGACTGGTCGTCGCAAGATCCAGCAATGGACACGTTTGATCACTGTGCCGTTGGCAATTGTTCAGTCGATTGCTTTCATCTTTATCTTACGCCAAACTGTTTTACAGGGCGGTACTACCACGTTGGGTGACCCGACCTTGATGGAGTGGATTGTTGCGGTTGCATCAATGACAGCTGGTTCAGTCCTGCTGATGTGGCTTGGTGAATTGATGACTGAGCAAGGTATCGGTAACGGAATCTCGTTATTGATTTTTGCTGGTATCATTAGCCAGTTGCCACAGATGCTTGCAACGGTTATTTCATCACTGTTTAACACACAATCGGGCACTCTTAATGTGTTTAATTGGTTTACTTTGCCGGTCAATCCAACGATGTTTTGGACATTAATAATCATGGCGATCGCTGGGTTAATCGTGCTTTATTTCTTGGTTAAAATTAATGAGGCCCAGCGTGTGATTACTATTAACTACGCCAAACGAGTGCATGGCAATTCTAGCTATGGTGACGTGAAGAGTATTTTGCCGGTGAAATTAATTGCAGCCGGAGTGATACCTGTTATTTTTGCCGTCGCCTTTTTGAGTTTACCGCAATTTGTTGGTCAAGTTATGAAAGCTTCAGGTGACCCAAATCTGCAAGCTGTAGCTAATAACTTGATTAACTGGTTCCAGGCGCCTAATGCTGGTTCATTTACTGGTTCGACCGCTGAGGCATTCATCTATCCAACGCTATATTTCCTTTTGGTTATCGCCTTTACTTACTTCTATACTGGCATTGTATTTAACGCTAATGAAATTGCCGAGAATTTACAGAAACAAGGAGGATTCATAGAAGGAGTGCGTCCAGGCGAACAGACGGAAAACTATTTGAGGACAACCGTTAATCGATTGATTTTGTTTGGCTCAATTGTGCTAGGTGTGGTGGCGATTTTGCCATTTGTTGCTGAATATCTAACTTATAATATTTCTGGTGTATCTAATCTGAATATTTCAATTGGCGGTACTGGACTATTGATCGTGGTGTCAGTCGCTTTGGAGACTCTTCGTCAAATCAATTCTCGGGCGCTGATGGTCACATATGACGATTTCAGCGTTGATGATTTAACGAAAAAGTCCAAAAAACGCCGAATTTTTAGAAAAAAATAAACTTCAATATTTGGGTAAAACACTTGCACTCGCAGGCTAATTGCTGTATAATTGACAACTGTAACTTATGGCGAGTCAAAAGGAAGTCATCAAAA
>CAUUZR010000035.1:0-4088 GCA_963549685.1 uncultured Candidatus Saccharibacteria bacterium
TTCCGTTTGAAACTAGGGAATAACTCGGTCGTAAACATCTTTCAACGTCTCACCACCCGGTACTGGATAATCCCAGCCACGGCGAATGTTATTAAAAGCTTTTTCACCAATTTCCTGTTTAACCTGCCATTTATTTTTACCAGTCAGGTCACCATAATTACGCTCTTTTAATTCTGGTGCACTAATTACCGGAAGGCTAGATTCGTCAGTCCCCTGCCCACGAAGCAGGGCAGACAGAGTCTGCTTGGTTCGTTTTAAGTCAGATGTATACGCTCGGTCAAATTTCAAATCTGTCAATTTTCCACCGAGTCGCACCGTGTCATTAACACCCTTATCCGTTAAACCAATATCTGTCCAACCAGTCCATTTACCTAGCAAGTTCCACTCGCTCTCACCATGGCGACTAATAACCAATTTACCCATCTTCCCCCTTTCCTAGTTTATTTGAACGGCAGATGAAATGTAACTGATTCTTTTTTGGAACCATCTTCGTCCTCAATTTTAGTCTCAAAATAACCAAACTGTTGCGTTGCCCAATAAGGAATTACCCATAAAAGCTCGCCATCGAACTGCGATATTTCCGACTTTTTAATAAATCGACAAGCCTCAATCTCCGACTCTTGCAGTTTAATATTAGCAAATTTTTCATCCTCCAAACTGGCCTGAAAAATAAAATGATACATCATATACTCTAAAGATTTTCTTGAAGCCAAAGCCACAAATCGTAGCTCATCTTTGGAGATTTTGATATTTGTCTCTTCAAAAACCTCCCGAATCGCCGCCTCAATCGGTGACTCTCCAGCGTCAATAATACCGCCAGGTAAACTCCAATGGGTTTTATAATCTGATTTTACTATTAACAAATCTCCCTGGCTATTTTCCAGCAATACTGCCGAGCTAGAGAACCGCTTATCTAACCCAGCTAGCCAAGATTTACGCTGTTCATCAGTAAATTTCATTACTTAGCAAATTCAATCGCCCGTGTTTCACGGATCACATTAACTTTGATAGTTCCTGGATATTGCATGGTTGATTCAATCTTGGTGGCGATATCACGCGCTAGTTTTATAGCGCTCAAATCATCGATATTTTGTGGCTGGACAATTACCCGCACCTCACGACCCGCTGAAATGGCGTAAGCTTTATCAATTCCATCAAAACTAGTCGCCACATTTTCCAGGTCACGCATTCTTTCAGCAAAATTCTCCGCCGAAACATTACGAGCGCCAGGGCGGGCGGCACTAGCCGCATCACAAACCCGAACAATCAATGCCTCAGGTGTTGTCGCCTCAATATCATCGTGGTGTGCCTCAATCGCATGAACAATTCGCTCGTCCATACCGTATTTACGAGCCAACTCTGCACCAATATGATGATGCTTGCCTTCAATTTTATGGGTTACTGCCTTACCGACATCATGTAGTAAGGTGGCAATTTTTGTGATTCGCACATCCGCACCGATCTCATCAGCAATCATACCAGCAATCTGCGCCATCTCCGTTGAATGCTTCAAAACATTCTGTCCATATGAAGTTCGGAATTTTAATTCACCTAGCAACTGCACCATTTCTTTTGGAATTCCAACCACACCAACCTCACGTAGTGCATCTTCACCCGCCTGTTTGACCTCTTTTTCAATCTGCTTCTTCGCCTTAGCAACCACCTCCTCAATTCGGGCTGGGTGAATTCGGCCATCTTTCATCAGCATCTCCAAGCTCAAACGTGCCACCTGACGACGAACTGGATCAAAACTAGACAGGATAATCATACCTGGCGTATCATCAACCATGATATCAACTCCTGTTTCACGCTGCAGAGCTTGAATATTACGCCCCTCTTTACCGATAATCCGACCCTTCATCTCATCATCAGTCAACTTGACGGCCGTGACGGTCCGCTCAGCAGTGACTTCGCTACTCATCCGTTCCATGGCTGTCAACAGAATCAGCTGAGCTCGCTCTTCGGCATCATCCATAGCATCATGTTGTAATTTTGACACCAAAGCCGTTAAGTCGTTTTTTATATCTCGCTCAGTCATTTTCATTAATTTTTCGGCAGCATCTTTTTTCTTTAGACCAGCGATTTTTTCCAATTTTTCCTGTTGTTTAACTCGAATGTCCCGAATCTCATTTTTTAATGCTTCAACTTCATCTTCTTGAGAGCGTAGCTTTTCCGCCCTCTTATCAAGCTCATCAATTTTATTATCCAGAGTCTTCTCTCGATCAGCTAATCGATTTTCTGTTTTTTGCCAATCTTTGCGACGCTCATTCTCAATCTTTAATGCTTCGTCTTTGGCTTTCAAAACAATATCACTAGCCTTGGTTTTGGCTGCCGCAATATCTCTATCAATCTGATTTTTGCCGTTTACCTGTTTTGTGCGCTGGTATGCCACAAAGCCACCGGCTCCAGCAACCGTACCGACTGCGGCGGCGATAATAATCTCTATCATAATTCTTCCTTTCTTTTGCCCAATCGCCTTGAGTTGTCGCCTCAAGAAAACATATCAACGACGGGTATTAAATCAAATATTCAGTCTCGGCAAATCAGTCTATAAAAGAATTGCCTATTTTAATTATACACGTTAATAAGTTATTTTTGGAGTTATTTCTTCTGACGAGTAATATGCGCCTCACTACCATATGTAGGTAAGATTATTTTTTCATTTTCACCTGATTGCAACTTCTCTAAAGCTACATCCTGCCAATTATCACCACCAACCCCAACGATTGGCACACCCAAACTATCCGCCAAAGTGTTGGCCACCGTCAAACCAATCCTTAGACCAGTAAAACTGCCCGGCCCCTTCATTACACCGATACCTGTAATCTTACGCAAATCACCAGTCTTTTCTTGCAAAAAACCAAGTAGTCCACGTGCCAAAGTTCGGCCAGCCTCCCATTCATAAGACTGCCGACTGTCGCCGTCAATAACCGTTAAAAAACAGGTTGCTGTAGATGTATCAAGTAAAATTATCATACTATTTGCTCCTCAATCTTTGCCAGAAATGCTGCCGAACGATCACCGCCAGCCACTAATTTAACTACCCGCTGATTCTCAGCTGTGGTGTTAATAAATATCCGCAGTCGATCCTCTGGCAAATCATTGTCAACCGCACCAGCCCACTCAACCACCACAACCGCTGTCGGATCAGCGGCAACCTCACGAATCTCATCACCCATAATACCCGCCTCTTGTAACCGATAAAAATCATAATGCATCAACGTCAATCCCCGTGGCGCTTCATATGTACGTGAAATGGTAAATGTTGGACTTTGAATCGGCTCACTAATCACCATGCCCAAGCCGATACCTTTCGTCAGTGTGGTTTTTCCCGCACCAACATCACCGATCAATTCTAAAACTTCACCGCCAGACACCAGTCGGCCGATTAGCTCGCCAAATTGTCGCATCGATTGTTCATTATCAATTTTCATCAACTATAGTATAAACTGTTGGCCTCTATTCAGCAAACGGATTAACTCGACCACTCGGCAAGCTAAAAGAATCAATCGACGAATTGGCGGGTTCAAAATTTTTAATAAGTTCAATCGTTTGCTTATCAAAGCCAGTGTTTAGCAATGGAGTCTCTACTTCTGATGTCGCCAGTAAGCCACTAATCATAAAGATTGCGCCAGCTAATCCACCAATAATAAAAACGCTATATAAAACTAAATGGAAGCGTCGCAAAAACTTAGCTACAGGAGTGGTAATTGGCTCTAATTGTTCAGCTATCGCACTCATTTCACATACACCTCCATACTAATCGACTGTACCGTCAAGTTACCGTTAGCATCTTTCTCCGGTGATAGCGATACACCCAACATCTGCATACGTGTCACGTTATGCTCTAATAAATGCATAAAATGAAGAATTTTAGTGTATTCATTAGAACCGCTTAGTTCAACTGACACGGTTCTACTATTTATCTGAGAATTTGACTTATTGGAAGCTGATTTCTGGGTTGATGTTTTACCACCCCCTGCAGAATTATTATCAAAAACAAAAGACTGAATGGATACACCAGCTTTATCAGCAAAAGCCGAGATGTCATTTATAATCTGGTTCTGATACTTGTACATCTTTGTTTC
>CAUUZR010000036.1:0-3572 GCA_963549685.1 uncultured Candidatus Saccharibacteria bacterium
GGTTGGTGTTAGCCGTGAAGTCGGTATTGAACATATAACCAATAATCCTATCATCGCTCGATTTGGGCGTTTTGGACCAATGCTACAGCTTGGCTCGAACGATTCTGATGACAATACACAATTTGCCCCATTACCCAAAGGAACTCGTATCGAGAGTATTAGCTTAGATCAAGCTCTCAAAGCCTTTGAGCTGCCTCGGGTTGTTGGTCAAACCCAAGACGGTCAAGAAATAAAAGCTAACATCGGGCGTTTTGGGCCGTATATTCAGGTCGGCAAGTTATTTATCTCCATAAGAGATGAAGACCC
This sequence comes from uncultured Candidatus Saccharibacteria bacterium, assembly GCA_963549685.1. Lineage (GTDB taxonomy): Bacteria > Patescibacteriota > Saccharimonadia > Saccharimonadales > Saccharimonadaceae > Nanosynbacter. Next base: position 307 of record CAUUZR010000036.1, read on the forward strand.
TCGGGAAATAACAGAGGAGAGAGCTAGAGAATTATACGCTGCCAAGCTACAGGCTGAAGCTGAGAAAAATATTGCTGATTTTGGTGAGATTAAAATTCTTAATGGACGCTTCGGCCCATACGTGACCAACGGCAAGAAAAATGCCAAAATTCCTAAGGATATTGATCCAAAAAACCTCAGCGAAGCTGATGCTAAAGAATTATTAGATAAAGCTCCAGCCAAGAAGGCTCGACGAACCATCAGAAAGACCAAAACATCACGTCAGACGAAAAAATCATAAGCTTTTTTGTCTCATCCCATATTTCACCGATATTAAAAAGTCCCACATCATACCATTGCAAAAAGTGTAAAATGCATGATATAATAATATCTGTAATAATTATATAAATTTGAGTATTGACTTTATAAAAAATAAATTGTATAATAAAATCAATACCTTTTATAATATAAACTGTGGTGAGGCAGAGAGGATTCTATAAGACACATGAGCGACACAACAAAAACCGATAGAGGACAAGATTTAATTTCTGCTGTTAATGATATTATTGCCAGTATTAGTCAAGAACGTGAAAGAGAAATTATCTCTCGCCGATTCGGCCTGAAAGATCGCAAAGAAACTTTGGAACAGATTGGCGATATGCTCGGCATTACACGTGAGCGGGTGCGTCAGTTGGAAAAGGCTATCCTGGTTAGATTACGTTTAAGTATCGCTGATGGTAAAATCCCCTCAGCTTCTGCTGCCGAAAAAGTCATCACCTCAAGCTTGTCAGAGATGGGTCGGGTGGCACGTGTCCAAGATCTAGCCTCTCATCTACTTGGTAGTAAAGCAACTTTAATTGAAAAATCACGGGTGGCGTTTATCGCTGAATTGGCACAGAACATCACCACTATCAACGAAAATGACGATTATTATCAATCGGCCGCTCTTGATTCTGTCGGTGATGAAAAAGAAATTAAATCTAAAGCAGAAGAAATCGTAAAGTTTATTAGAAAACACGGCCAACCAATTACCGCTGAAGAGATGCATAAAAATATGGAGTTTGAGCATCCATCGCATATTGCTGCTTTGGCTAGTGTCAGTAAAAAACTAGCTGAGCTAAAGGGTAATTGGGGCCTAATCAAATGGCCAACTGTTAATCCAAAGAATATTCGTGACAAGATTTTCGTGATTTTGGACGATAACGGCAAACCAATGCATTTTTCTGAAATTGCCGAGAAGATTAAAGAAAGTGATTTCAAGCGGAAAAACGTTACCACCCAAGCAATTCATAACGAGCTGATTAAAGATAGTCGATTTGTCCTGATTGGTCGTGGTATTTACGCACTAGAGAGTTGGGGCTACAGCCGTGGTACTGTATCTGATATCATTCGAGACATCTTAAACGAAGCTGGCAAACCACTGCATCGTGATGAAATCGTTAAGCAAGTTTTGCAAAAACGTCAAGTTAAAGAAACTACCATCTTACTAAATCTGCAGTCAAAACCACAGTTTAAGCGTGTCGCTAAAGCTACCTACGTATTTGAAGAAAAAGCATAAGTTGCAAAGTTTTAATAGAGGTGAGATAATCAAAATAGCATGGAACTCATTGCAGCGATTATCGGATTATTCCTTCAGTGGTATGTTTGGTTACCAATTGTAGCTGTTTTAGGGTTTTTGACCTGGCGGAATTATAATCGTACTCCAGAATTTTCACCCAGCGAGAGTGTCTTATTGATCCTAGAAATTCCTAAAACTAATGATAAAAAGGAGCTAGCCGCTGAGCAACTTTTCGCTAGTTTACATGGTATTTTGCGTGATAAAAAAGAATTGCGCTTGTCTGGTGGTGTCCAGGAACATATCAGCTTCGAGATCGCCTCTGTCAATGGGCAAATTCGTTTTTATGTATGGGTACCGCAGAATTTGCGCAGTTTTGTTGAAGGGCAAATTTACTCACAATATCCAACAGTCCAAATTCACGCTGCTGACGAAGACTACACCTCTCATGACAAAGATCATGAAGTAGTTTATTCCACTGAATTAACCACTACTAGTTCTGAGTTTTTACCAATTCGTACTTTTCAAAATTTTGAGGTTGATCCGCTGGCTGGAATTACCGGCACACTCGCCAAGCTAGATACAACCGGTGAAGAATTATGGATTCAGGTATTAATGCGTCCAATTTCCGACGATTGGCAGGTCGCAGCCGACCAATACATAAATAACTTAAAAAGCGGACGGTCAAATCTATTGACTGGCACCGGTGGTTGGCAATGGCTAGTGGGAGTTCTGATGGCACTTTGGCAACCGCCAGAGCAGGGTGAATCTAGCAAAGTTGAGATTTCTGATCGTGATAAAACCAGAGCAGCCGAGGCCGCCAATAAAGCAGCGAAATTGGGCTATGAAGTTAAGATTCGCTTAGCATATTTAGGTCATTCACAAACTAACGCCAAAATACAAATGCAAGCCTTGGTGGGAACTTTTAAGCAATTTAACTCGACTAATTTGAACGGTTTCAAATCAACCAAATCCGCTTTCGGTAAAGAATTTCTTGATAAATATCGCAAACGAGCATTTTACGGCGAAGGGTTTATCTTAAATATTGAAGAGCTGGCTTCAGTCTTTCACTTGCCACACACTAACGTTGAAACACCAAATATAGTCTGGGCGAGCGCTAAAACAGCCGAACCGCCGTCCAAATTACCCATTTTGACCGGTGATGGTGCTACTGATGACCAAATTTCCGCTTTTGGAGTTACCAATTTTCGTGGCATCAATCATCAATTCGGTATGCTACGTTATGATCGCTCACGTCATGTCTATATCATCGGACAGACTGGTGCTGGCAAATCTGGGCTATTGGAGCTATTCGCCTTATCCGACATTTTCCATAATCAAGGCTATGCCATCATCGACCCACATGGAGATTTCGCTATCAATAATATGCGATTTATCCCTGGCGGTCGCTTGCAGGATGTGGTCTACTTTAACCCAGCTGACACCGCTTATCCACTGGGTTTTAATCCTCTGGAAGTTACTAATCCCAATCAAAAAACCAATATCTCATCAGAGGTGATTGGCGTACTAAAGCGCATGTTTGGCGATTCGTGGGGACCACGTTTGGAATATATTTTGCGCTATACCATTCTGGCACTGCTTGACCGTCCAGAAACGACCATGCTTGACATCACTCGCATGTTAACAGACAAGAATTTCCGCAAAGAAACGCTCAGTTATTGTAAAGATACAGTGGTGTTACAATTCTGGAACGTCGAATTTGCTAGCTGGA
>CAUUZR010000037.1:0-3055 GCA_963549685.1 uncultured Candidatus Saccharibacteria bacterium
CATTTGCTTTTTCAATAAACTAATATTCTGAATCTTAGTATCAGCCGATGCGACTTCTCCACGCAAGGCTGAAAGCTCATTTGACGTACCGCTCAAAAATGTGTAGGCATAGTAAGCACCACCAAAAATAGTACCAACCACTATTACTAGAATCAACGACAAGATTATTCTGACTTTTGAGGGCGCTAATTTCATAGTTTTATTATCTCCGGCTTCAATGTAACATTTATCGTAATATCAACGGGGTATGTTCCCATACCTCCTTGAGCCGAATCATAGACCACCGACTCAAAATAAACATTCTGGAATACATCCGAATTTTCCAATCTAGTTTTCAATGGAACAACATCTGCTCTAGTTTTAGCCCTAACTTTCAATTCCATCGGTGCGCTTATAGTCTCATTATTTAACTCCAATGACTGTAGGACTGTATTAGGTGGCAGGGTACTAGCTATCTTGGGAATTATCTTCGAATAATGAATTTCTTTTCCCAAAATATTCTTAGCCAACGCAAGATTATTCTTAAAATCATCTATCTCTTTTTGGGTGGATTGGTATTTGGCAATTTTTGCATTATTAGCATCCACTTGCGACTGAATATCTGATTTTGTCTGCATCATTATGATATAAAAAGTTGCGGTTATCGATACTAATAATCCCAACAACAGCAATGACACAAAAACATACTTCCTTAATAGAATATTGGTTCTACCTGCAATAATTTCTTTCTTTTCACTAGTTGGGAGTAAATTAATCATCGCACATCCTCCGACTTTATTAAGGCCAACCCAGCCGCCACAGTGTATTGCGATCGAGACTGCTTGCTCAGCTTACCTTGAGTACCAAATTTAAGAGACTGCCACGGACTAGCCACACGTGACGGCATCATTAGCTCGTTAGTAAAGAAATCACCCAAACCAGGAATATTACTGCCAGCCCCAACGATCAACACCTGCTCTAATTTCTTTTCATCTGGAAAACGTTCTGTATAGTAACGATTAACCCTCTTCACTTCGGTAACTATTTTATCTAGGCTCGGTTTCAACGCCGCCATAATCTTGGCCTGCCTTGTTCCAGGAGCTAGTCCATTTAACACCTTGAATTGATGCGCCGCCTCGGCCGACAGATTCATTTTGTTAGCTAAATCAAGCGTTAATGTATGTCCACCAATACTCAATCCACCCGTCACCCTAATGACTGAGTCCAAGATAGCAATATCAGTCTCGGCTGGTCCAATATCAACAATCACTGTTGGCAAAGCACCTTCTTCAGTACGAGTTAATAATCGCGCTGTAGAATTGATACATGGCTCCATCAAAGCAATTTCAAGACCACAGTTTTCTGCAATATTCAACAAATCATCAACTATTTTCTTTGGCGAAGCACACATCAACACCGCTATCTCGTCCTTATTTTTGCTAATCACCTGATAATCTAGGTACAGAGAATCAACTGGAATCGGAATATATTGTTCCGCCTCAAGAGCTACTGCACTTTTGATGTTCTTTTCCTCTTTGACAGGCAAGGTAAAGGTTCGAGAGAAAGTCCGTCTGGTTGGTATACTGACCGCCACCCGATTACTTTCAATTCTACCAACAATCTTTTCACGCAACATCTCTTTGATCTTTTCAGAAATGTAAGTTACTGCCTGCTCATTATCAAAATCAGCTTTTTCTGGATCAAGACTAATTGAGCCGTAACCTCGCACCAGCATTTTATTCTTATCAATTGACATAATCTTTACGCCAATTTTGCTGATATCAAGCCCTATAATCGGTTTATCTTTATAAAAAATCGTTGACATTTTCGTATATTATTCCCACCAAACTTTCTAGAATAATTATAGCATAAGTATTTTACAATTATTAGCCTTTAATTTGATTGGCTAATCCTGTAATCGGCATCATCACACTCGCCGCAATCAAGCCAACCATACCTCCCATAAATACAATCATCACCGGTTCGATAGTCGAACTCAACCCAGAAATTGCTGTATCAACCTCCTCTTCATAAAAATCCGCCACCTTCACCAAAACTTTATCGGTCTGACCTGTTTCCTCGCCAACAGATAACATCTGAGATACAATTGGCGGATACAAATCTTCATCTTCGGCAATAATTTTTGATAAAACTTCACCATTCTGTACTCGCCTAGCAGCATTTATTAAGGAATCTTCATACACTTTATTACCAACTGCCTTGGCTGTCGTGTCAAGCGCCTCCAGAACTGCCACACCCGCACCAGTTAGCGCTGAGAATGTTCGAGTAAAGCGCGCAACCGCCACCTTTTTGACAATTTTACTAACTATCGGCGCTTTTAGTATAAATCTATGGAATTTTCGCTTGCCAACTGGCGTTTTGATATAGCGCATGACCGCCCAAATACCAGCACCTATAATTGGGAAAATAATATACCAATACGATATTAAAAAGCTTGAAATACTAAGCATAATTTGAGTAATCAGTGGCAATTCTGCGTCCTCACCACCCAAATCCTTGATAGTTTTACCAATTGCTGGAATCACAAAAATCATTAGGCCAAAAAATGCGCCGACAGTAATGACGATCAACACCATCGGATAGGTCATCGCACTCTTAACTTTTTTCTTGATAGAATCATTTTTTTCTTGCTGCAAGGCTAAACGTTTCAAAATATCATCCAAAATACCACCTGTTTCACCAGCCCGAACCATATTGACGTAAACATCATTGAATGAATTTGGATGCTTTGATAATGCGTCGGCGAAAGATGTACCACCCTCAATGTCTTTAATGACAGAATTAATCGTCGTGCGAAAGCCAGCACTTTGAGCATGTTGCGACATAGAATTGAGCGCCCTAAGAATTGGCACACCAGCTGAGACCATGGTGCTAAGCTGACGTGTAAATACCACCAACTCTTCTGCTTTAACTCCCTTGCTTTTTTTACCAAAAGAAAAACCGCCACTTTTGCTACTTTTTTCTTTAATAGTTACCACCCTTAAGCCTTTTGACTTAAGCATATTTATGGCTGATAATCGGTCCGTAGCTTCAATCGTTGAGCTAATAGAAGCTT
>CAUUZR010000038.1:0-2587 GCA_963549685.1 uncultured Candidatus Saccharibacteria bacterium
ACGGGACGAAAGAACCTCATTCTGAAAATGAGGACTTCAGCCCACTGAGTGTTTATGGTGCATCAAAAGCGGCTGGAGATCTGCTAGTTGAGCAGCTCGATAAGTTTTATTTACTGCGTACCACTTGGGTGATTGGTGAAGGTAAAAACTTCGTCCGCACCATGTTGGGATTGGCGGAAAAAAATATTTCACCAACTGTTGTTCATGACCAAATTGGCCGATTAACCTTTACTAGTGAATTGGTGAGAATTATTGACCACCTGTTATCAACTCAAGCGCCGTTCGGCACATACAACGCCACCAACGACGGACCACTGGAAAGCTGGGCAGACATTACCAGACGAATATTTAAGCTGGCGGGCCGCGACGACCTGACTGTTACCAACACGACGACAGCTGAATATTTTGCTGGCAAAGATGGAATCGCACCACGTCCACTCGGTAGTGACATGAGCCTTGACAAATTGCATTCTACTGGGTTCATTAGTCGTGATTGGGTAGATGATTTAAGTGAATACCTCGTTAAATAAACTAAAGCTAGCCTATTTAACAGCATTAATAGATTGCCTCAAAAGCTTATTCTCTATATCAGTAAAACCAGATAATATAACCACCTCATCTGGCATGTTTCCTTTAATAAAATTACATTAACTTGGGTCATATATTAAATCTTTAGCAACAAAATCCAAATAACCCCTAGATACATAAGTTATCTTACGATTTCTCTTGTCAATCATTTGAATGGAAAGATTATCTCCAACGATACTGACCTTACTATTTATGTCCCCTTCTAGAAAACCCTTAGCGAATAAAAACAATTTATTTGATTTTCCTATTTTTAATGGAATTGTAGATTTTTTAGCTTCTCGGAAAGTACGCCGACCCCAGTGAGCCAAGAAATTTCCATCACCAACATTCCAAATACCATGACTACCATAACAATATGCACTAGCACCCGATAGCACGCTTGTCCAAAAAGCAAATATTTGATCACTTTCAAAAAACGAATTATTAATACCCTCATACCAAGGTTCCAAATTAATAAATGGCTTTTCGTTGGACCTATATTCCATAGGTAGCATCCATAGTTTATTTCTAGAAGCCTCCGAGTGTCCGGTCTGTACAGTAATAGCAGAAAAGTCTCGACTAACAGCCCAGCTATCCGTATTAGGTGTAGTATGACAAATTACTGGTAGTCCAGTTGTCTTTTTAACTTCTTTATACACTCGCAACCATTCTGCTATTTGTCTTTTTTGTTTTATTGAAGAAATGCTAAATTTATTAAGAACTTTTTCCATTATAGCTCTAGACTGAACATGAACCCGCAAATCAATTTCACCGGTTAGACAATAAATTGGGTCAAATTTTTCTGTAACTTTAACTATTCTCTTCCACCACTCAATCATATTATTTCGACCAATCTGACCAATTTGCGGGCCCCAACCACCATATATTATTGGTTTTAAATGCAACTTGTTTAGTATTTCTATCTTTTCAAGTGCGGCAGCTATATAGTCTTGATTTATAATAAAATTCGATTCTTGTAAACAAAAGGCGGGCTTGCCACCACCATGAGACTGAGGGCTATCGATAGTAACCTCAGGGGGTATACCCATTACTAATTGAATAGCTGAAAAGCCCTCGTCTTTACGCTGCTGTGCTAGCCTGTAAAACTCATCTATTGAAATTCTATCCGTCAAACCATACCACCAGGTATCAGCGAGAAAATGATCAATCGTTCGATTGTACTGTTTATCGATGGCTACAGGCATTTTAGAGTATCTTCCCATGCAGTACGAGCCAGTGATTTAGGTATTTTTACATCATCAAACGAGATGATTTCACCCTCTTTAATATCTCTTTTAAACGTAGTATTCGCAATCAGTCCTATTGGGATTTTATCCTTATTAACCTTAATAGGCATCGCCTCACCACGAATAATAAAACTACCAGTCGCTCTGTCGATTTTTTCTCCTGCTAACACTAAAACGTATCGTTGTTACCTATGAATATTATCTCCCGCATCTGTTAATATGATATCATATTAACAGTAAGCTAGAGAGAGGAGCAATGAAAGGAATTATTTTAGCAGGCGGCTCAGGCACTCGCCTCCACCCTATCACCAAGGCTATTAGCAAACAGCTAATGCCGATATACGATAAACCAATGATTTATTATCCGTTAACCACGCTGATGCAAGCAGGAATTCGCGATATTTTGATCATCACCACACCGGATGATCAAGCCGGTTTTCAGCGGCTGCTCGGCGACGGTTCGCAGTGGGGTATCAATCTGGAATATGCTGTCCAGCTCAAACCAGATGGCCTCGCACAAGCTTTCATTATCGGTGAAGAATTCATTAACAACGACAAAGTGGCTCTAGTCCTGGGAGATAATATTTTCCACGGTGAGCGGCTAGATGAATCCCTACAGGAGTGTACCAATCCCGACGGTGGTACGGTTTTTGCTTACAAAGTTTCTGACCCCGAACGATATGGTGTTGTCGAGTTTGATGAGCAAAATCAAGCCATTTCCATCGAAGAAAAACCAGCCGAGCCAAAGTCAAACTTCGCCGTGGTCGGGTTAT